>NZ_JBBYHU010000032.1:0-52882 GCF_038289905.1 Flavobacterium flavipallidum
AAATGCAAAATTATTGGTCGTGTATTTTCTGTAATTAACAGACAAACTCCATACATAAACACCTATAAATTTGCCTGTTAATTTTTAAAATTTTACTTGTTTTTTATCATAGAATGCGCTAACAATACCACCAAAGGGAACAATGCGATAACTAGCATGGCTTTCATTCTTCCATCGTAAGGGCTATGCCCCTTATTGATAAAATGCACAGGAAACCAACCACCGCCAATACTTCCAACCATAGTCATACTATATAATACAGCCAATGGAAGTGTAATGTCAGTTTTTACCATTCCAAACTGAGCTTCCAAATATTTAGGCAACCAAAATAGAAAGAACCACCATATCCCATCAGTCATAAATTTTCCGAAAACAAAAGCCCAGGTTTGTTTGTAACTTAACAACTTAAACCAAGCTACTTTTTCCTCCTTTGACTGCTCTGTTTCATTAGATGCTACTTCACAGTCATGATGAATATAATCCAACTCGGCTTTTGACAATTTTGTTTGTCTTTCAGGCTTTTCATAAAATGCAAACCAAAAAAAGATCCAAACAAAGCCTATCGCACCCACCAATATAAATGCTGTTTCCCATCCCCACTTTACAGCAATCAAGGGTACAGTTACAGGCGCTAAAATAGCCCCTACATTAGAACCCGAATTAAAAATACCAGTAGCCAATGAACGCTCCTTTTTGGGAAAATATTCGGCTGTAGCTTTTATTGCTGCGGGGAAGTTCCCTGACTCTCCAAAACCTAAAACTGCTCTGGACAACATAAAACCCGCAATTGAAACTGGTACTGCTCCTATTCCAATCCAAGCCATAATATTTGAAAAAGTTAGTCCAACTTGTATAGAATAAGCGTGCATTATAGCTCCCAAAGACCATACAGTTATAGCAAGGATATACCCCCATTTAGTTCCCAGTTTATCTATTATTCTACCCGCAAACAACATAGATATAGCATAAATAAACTGAAAAACAGCTGTGATATTAGCATAATCACTATTGGACCAACCGAATTCTTCAGACAGACTTGGTGCCAAAAGACTTAATACTTGTCTATCCAGATAATTTACGGTAGTTGCAAAAAAAAGCAAACCACAAATCGTCCAGCGGTAATTTCCAATTGCTTGATTGGTTTTATTCATTAATTGTATTTTTTATTTGAATTGATTAAAGAAACAATATCCTTAAGCTGAATTAAATTAAAGTTGTGATGAGAGTTTTCTGAATATTAAAATAGTTTCTGGCGTTTTTATAACATATAGCTTCCACCATGTTTCCAATAAGTTTCATATTGTTTGGTAATTCTCCTTTTTCTATTTCATCACCCAAAACATTACACAAAATACGTCGGAAATATTCATGACGCGGAAAAGACATAAAACTCCTAGAATCTGTAACCATCCCTACAAATCGACTTAGCAGCCCGAAACTAGACAGCACATTCAGCTGTTTTTCCATTCCGTCTTTTTGATCCAAAAACCACCAGGCAGCTCCATACTGCATTTTTCCAGCAGTAATGCCATCGTTAAAATTAGCCGCCATCGAAGCAAACATTTCATTATCGCGTGGATTCAAATTATAAACAATAGTATTAGCTAATCCGTCATACTGGCTTAATCGGCCAAAAAACCTGCTCATGTTATCAGCCATATTCAAATCACCAATAGAATCAAATCCTTGGTCAGGTCCAATGTTGTGTAGCATTTTTGCATTATTGTTTCGGATAGCACCAACATGAAATTGCTGCGCCCAGGATTTTGCTTTGTTCATTAAAGCCAGTTCAAACAACACTGCCGATTTATACTTATTGATTTCAGTAATAGAGACTTGTTCAGCATTTAATCCTTTTTCAAAAATAGCTGCTACCTCTGCAGCGGTATAATCCTCCCCATAAAAATTAGCATGGCCATGATCTGAAATTCGGCATCCCATTTCGTGAAAAAAATCGTGACGATTTTGAAGTGCCTGAATTAAAGTTTGAAAATCGGTAATCAAATACCCCACACATTGCTCCAGTTTTTGAATCCAGGCAATAAATGCAGGCCCTTTCTCTATTTCTGTTGCTTTGTCCGGTCTAAACGAAGGTAAAACTGCTATTTCAAATTCCTCATCCCGAAGTTGCTTATGATAGCGTAAATCATCTGTTGGGTCATCTGTTGTTCCCACCACTTTTACATTCAACTTTCGAAGTAAATTACGAACACTATATTCTGGTTTTTTCAACAATTCATTGCATTGATTGTAAATAGCTTCTGCTGAATTTTCATCCAACAAGGTGGTGATTCCAAAATAATTCTTTAGTTCTAAATGAGTCCAATGATACAGCGGGTTCCTTAGGGTATAAGGAACCGTTTCTGCCCATTTATAGAATTTTTCATAATCACTTGCATCCCCTGTAATGAATTTTTCATTCACTCCATTGGCACGCATTGCCCTGTATTTGTAATGATCTCCATCAAGCCAAATTTGAGATAAATTCTCAAATTGTCGGTCTTCTGCTATATCTTTTGGGGACAAATGACAATGGTAATCAAAAATTGGTTGCGTTTTTGCAAACTCATGATACAGTTTTTTTGCCATTTTGCTATGTAGCAAAAAATCATCTGTAATAAAATTATTGTCCGTCATAGTATTACAAACTTCTTTCAATTCCCATTTCCAGACCACGTAATTCAGCCAAACCTCTTAAACGACCAATAGCTGAGTATCCCGGATTTGTTTTTTTCTTCAAATCATCCAACATTTGATGACCATGATCGGGACGCATTGGAATGATTCTATTGGTTTGTTTTTCCATTTTTATAATAGATTTAACCACTTCATACATATCCACATTTCCTTCTAAATGATTGGCTTCATAGAAATTCCCTTCTTCATCACGCTGGGTACTTCTCAAATGAATAAAATTCATTTTTTCTCCATTACGATCAATCATTCCTGACAAATCATTTTCGGCAATAACCCCATAAGAACCTGTACACATACAAAACCCATTGGATGGAGAATCAATTGCGTTTAGCAATTGCACTAAATCAGCTTCGGTACTTACAACCCTAGGTAAACCTAAAATTGGATAAGGAGGATCATCCGGATGTATAGCCATTTTTACGCCAACACTCTCAGCTACCGGTACAATTTCGCGCAGGAAATAATATAAATTTTCTTTTAATCTATTAGCATCGATACCATCATACCCTTGAAGTACTTTCAAGAAATCTTCTACAGAATAGGATTCTTCTGCACCTGGTAAACCAGCAATGATGTTTTGTTGCAATTTTACTTTATCAGCATCAGTCAACTTTTCGAAAGTAACTTTTGCTTTTGCTTTTTGTGCTTCTGTATAAGTTTTCTCTGCTCCTGGTCTTTTTAGAATGAATAATTCAAAAGCAGCAAATTCATTGATATCAAAACGCAGTGCTTTAGAACCATCTGGCATCTCATAAGACAAATCCGTTCTAGACCAGTCTAAAACAGGCATAAAATTATAGCAAACAATATGAATACCGCAAGCTGCCAGGTTTTTGATACTTTGTTTGTAGTTTTCTATGTATTTTAAATAATCGCCTGATTGTTTTTTAATATCCTCATGTACCGGAATACTTTCCACCACAGAAAAAGTCAATCCTGCCGCTTCCACTTCCTTTTTTCTCTTCATGATTTCATCCACTTCCCACACCTGTCCATTTTTAATGTGGTGTAAGGCAGTTACAATTCCGGTTGCACCGGCTTGTCTTGCATCAGCTAATTGTACAGGATCATTTGGTCCGTACCATCTCCATGTTTGTTCCATTTCTTTGTCTTTTAAATTGTTAAATTAGATACTTGTAGCTGCAAAACCACCATCAATATTAAGAACAGTACCTGTAACAAAATTGGACATATTACTGCATAAGAATAACAATGCACCATCTAAATCTTCAGGCACCCCAAATCTCCCCATTGGTGTATGGTCAATAATTTTTTCTCCTCTTTGTGTTAAACTACCATCAGGATTCAATAATAAAGCTCTGTTTTGTTCTCCAATAAAAAAGCCTGGTGCAATTGCATTAACACGAATTCCATCTCCATATTTACCTGCTAATTCAACTGCCAACCATTTGGTGAAGTTATCAATAGCAGCTTTAGATGCTGAATATCCAACAACTCTGGACAAAGGTCTTTGAGCCGAAGCCGAAGAAATATTAATCACAATTCCAGATTTTTGTTTTGCAAAAACTTCTGAAAAAACCTGAGAAGGCAAAATAGTACCAATGATATTCAAATCTAAAACCTTCTGCAAATGTGGCAACTGCATATCATAAATAGCCTGATCAGGCCCAATAGTAGCTCCCGGCATATTTCCACCTGCCGCATTAATCAAAATATCCAATCTGCCATATTTTTCAATAATAAAATCACGAGCTGCCTGAAGTTCTTCTTTATTCAATACATTGGCTTTAACAGCAAAAGCTTCTCCTCCATTTTTTTTAATAGCATCTACTGCAGCTTCAGCGCCTTCAATTGTTAAATCCATTATCCCTGCAATCACTCCATAATGTGTCAAAATACTAGCCATTCCGCCACCTAGAACACCAGCACCTCCGGTTATTAAAGCCACTTTCCCTTTCAATTCTGCAAATTCATTTGTTTTCATATAAATTGTTTTTATGATTTTTTATAATTTCTAAAGTTGATTTAAAGTCATTTTCAATAACTAAAAAATCTCTCATTATAAATAAACGTGGTAATCATAAGGCCTATTAACAATCAAAAACTAAAAAAAACTTTTATCTCGATTAAATAATTTATGATTCGTTTATAATATAATTTTAAAAAATGCTAACTGATATCCATGCATCCTGAGGCGGCATGCAAATAATTTAATATTAAAAATCTTTTAAGTTAATTTTAATTTAAATACTTTTGCAACCGGTTGCGAAAATATAAAATATCGGGAGATTAAAAAATTCTTTATTATGTTTTTTTAATAAAAGAAATGCATAATGAATATTTTAAGCACTCAAAAAAGATTATATTCTGATATAAATTAAAATTTTCATTTGAAATCACCATGATTCAATTATTAAGAATATAAATGAAGAATGGTGATTACATATTCCTTGAAAAAAAATATTAACTACAAATGAAAAAAGTAGTCACTTTTGGAGAAATTCTACTTCGTTTGTCTACAGACAGACACTTGAGGTTTGCTCAGGCTGAGTCCTATAAAGCAACCTACGGTGGTGGGGAATTTAACGTAGCTGTTTCGCTTGTAAATTACGGGATGAAGGCAGAATTTGTTACTAAAGTTCCTAATAATGAATTAGGGAGTTGTGCTGTTCATGAAATGCGTAAGCTTGATGTAGATTGTAATAATGTATTAAGAGGTGGAGACCGTTTAGGTATTTATTTCTTGGAAACAGGTACCAGTACTCGAGCAAGTAATGTAACTTATGACAGAGCAAACAGTTCTATGTCTACTTTGAAAAAAGGAGAATTTGACTGGAAAGAAATTTTCAAAGGAGCTACCTGGTTTCACTGGAGTGGAATTACTCCGGCGCTTTCTGAAACAGCTGCGGAAGCTTGTATGGAAGCCATCAAAGTGGCTCACGAATTAGGTTTAACAATTTCAACCGATTTGAATTACCGTTCTAAGCTTTGGAACTATGGCAAGCAACCTAAGGATGTTATGCCTGCAATGTTGAAATATAGTAACATTATTTTAGGTGATATCGATACGGCTAACTTTATGTTGGGTATAGATAAAGTGGATCCTGATTATCAGGAGGTTCATACTTTACCTTCTTTGTATAATGAGATTTTCAAACTTTGTCCTGAGTTAAAATACATGTCAACTACTTTGCGTTATTCTGTAAGTGCTTCTCACCAACGCATTGGTGGAATTCTTTATGATGGTAAAGAAGTTTACAAAGCGGCTGTCCAAGAAGTAACACCAGTTGTAGACAGAGTAGGTAGTGGAGATGCCTTTATGGGAGGTTTAATCTATGGTTTAAACGAAGAACCATTGGATAAACAAAGAGCGTTGAACTTTGCGGTGGCTGCTTGTTGTTTAAAACACACGATTTACGGAGATTATAATTTAATTACAAAAAGCGAAATTGAAAAATTACTTGATGGTGATTTCACAGGTAAGGTTTCTAGATAAAAAAAGATAAAATGGCTCAATTTACACGTATAGAAGTTGCAACTGCAATGAAAGAAACAGGGATGATTCCTTTGTTTTTTAGCAATGATTTGGAATTAAGTAAAAATGTTTTGAAAGCTTGTTATGATGGTGGTGCCCGTTTAATGGAGTTTACTGCCAGAGGAGATTTTGCTCATGAAGTTTTTGCTGAATTGACTAAATATGCTATCAAAGAATTGCCTGGAATGATTATGGGAGTTGGTTCAGTAACGGATGCCGCTGCTGCTTCATTGTATATGCAGTTAGGAGCTAACTTTATTGTTACTCCGGTATTCAGAGAAGATATTGCTATTGCTTGTAACCGTAGAAAAGTATTATGGTCACCTGGTTGTGGAACTTTATCTGAAATTGCCAGAGCTGAGGAGTTAGGATGTGAAATCGTGAAACTATTCCCAGGAGAAATCTACGGACCACAATTTATCAAAGGGGTTAAAGGACCTTGTCCTTGGACAAATATCATGCCTACAGGTGGGGTTTCTACTGAAAGAGATAATTTGAAATCATGGTTTGATGCTGGAGCTTACTGTGTTGGAATTGGTTCGCAGTTAATTTCTGCTTCAGTTTTACAAAGCAGAGATTATGCAGGGCTTACTCAAAAAGTAAAAGAAACTATACCAATTATTGCTGAGATTAGAAAAACTTAAAAAAGAGATGGATATGTTAAAAACCCCATATAAATCGTTTAAACAAGATGATTTATATGGGGGCTATAGATATTAAACTAAAAGTCTACCTGATAAAAAACTAAATATCTAAAACTCACTTTGCATAGCACTTAAAATTTCATAAGTCTTTAATTTATTTATTTCCTTTTTCAAAATCAGCAATAAATTGAGCTAATCCAATGTCTGTTAATGGGTGTTTCAATAAACCTGCTATTGCAGATAATGGACCAGTCATAACATCTGCACCAATTTTAGCACAGTTTACAATATGCATTGTGTGACGCACAGAAGCTGCCAAAATTTGAGTTTCGTAACCATAGTTATCATAAATATCTCTGATTTCCTGAATCAGGTTCAATCCATCAGTAGAAACATCATCCAATCTTCCTAAGAATGGAGAAACGTAAGTAGCACCAGCTTTAGCAGCCAATAAAGCCTGTCCAGCAGAGAATACTAAAGTTACATTTGTTTTAATTCCTTTGTCAGAAAAATATTTAGCGGCTTGAACACCTTCTTTAGTCATAGGCAATTTTACTACAATTTGTTCGTGTAATCCAGCCAACTCCTCCCCTTCTCTTACCATTCCTTCAAAATCCAAAGCATTTACTTCAGCACTCACGTCTCCGTCAACAAGGTTACAAATATCCACATAGTGTTTCAAGATGTTATCTTTTCCAGTAATTCCTTCTTTAGCCATCAAAGATGGGTTTGTTGTTACACCATCTAATACACCTAAAGATTGTGCTACTTTAATTTGAGCTAGATTAGCCGTGTCAATAAAAAATTTCATTTGTTTTATTTTTTAAATTTAATTTCATCAAAGATATTGTTTAAAAAAAATGTTACCGGTACTTTTAATTCGTACCGATAACATCAAACAACACATATCTAAAATGCTAACATTCGTTATGTTGAAAAAAGATTAAATATACTGATTGATAATATTTTCAAAAAGTTCTTGTTTACCACTTTGTAATTGTAGTTCTCCGTTTTCCTGAGCGATTTTGTATAAATCCTCTAAACCTAATTTTCCATTTTCGAAATCTTTACCTTTTCCTGAATCGAATGAACTGTATCTTTGAGTTCTTAATTTATCATAAGGAGAAGAAGCAATGATTTTATCAGCTGTTAGTAAAGCTCTTGCAAAAGTATCAGCACCACCAATGTGTGCTAAGAAAACATCTTCCATATCAGTTGAGTTTCTTCTGATTTTAGCATCAAAATTAACTCCACCACCTTGCAATCCTCCAGCTTTCAAGAATACCAACATCGCTTCGGTAATTTCCTGAATGTTGTTTGGAAATTGGTCTGTATCCCAACCGTTTTGGTAATCACCACGATTCGCATCTAAACTTCCTAACATTCCTGCATTAGCAGCTACTTCAATTTCGTGTTGGAAAGTATGTTGTGCTAATGTAGCGTGGTTTACTTCGATATTGATTTTGAAATCTTTCTCCAAACCATATTTATGCAAGAAACCAATAGCCGTAGCCGAATCAAAATCGTATTGGTGTTTCATTGGTTCCATTGGTTTTGGCTCAATGAAGAAATTTCCTTTGAATCCTTGAGCACGAGCGTAATCTCTTGCTTTTACTAAAAATTGTCCCATGTGATCTAATTCACGGCCCATATCAGTATTCAATAAAGACATATAACCTTCACGACCTCCCCAGAACACATAATTTTCACCACCTAAAGCAATTGTTGCATCCAAAGCTAATTTTACCTGTCCTCCGGCTCTTGCCACAACATTAAAATCAGGATTAGTAGCAGCACCATTCATATAACGTGGGTTAGAAAAACAGTTAGCTGTTCCCCAAAGTAATTTTGTCCCTGAAGCAGCTTGTTTCTCTTTTAAATACTCCGTAATAGTAGCTAATCTTTTTTCAGATTCTGCGAAAGTAGCCCCTTCTTGTACCAAATCATAATCATGGAAACAATAGTAATCAAATCCCATTTTAGTGATAAATTCAAAAGCTGCATCGGCTTTGTCTTTAGCTGCCTGAATTGGGTCAGTAGCTAAATCCCAAGCAAAATTTTGTGTTCCAGGTCCAAATGGATCAGAACCTTGTCCACAGAAAGTATGCCAGTAAGCAATTGAAAATTTAAACCAGTCTTTCATGGTTCTCCCTGCTACTACTTGATCTGGGTTGTAGTATTTAAATGCTAAAGGATTGTCTGATTCCTTTCCTTCAAATTTAATTTCGCCAATACCTTTAAAGTATTCTTTATTGCCTATTAATGCCATTTGTTAAAAAAATTATTTATTTGTTATTATTAATTCTAGTTCTTTTTTCCAGTTTTCATAAGCCTTTACATAAGGCTCTTTGTTTTGTAATGGCATATAAGTCATTACATGATCATTTTTTATAATGTTTTCACCAAATTTTTCAAAATCACCGTCAACCAGTCCAACCGCCCTTGCTGCACCAACTGATCCTGTAGTGTTATAAATTTCAATTTCATGACCAATTAGTGTAGCCACTGTATTCGAAAAAATCTCAGAACGGAATAAATTATCGTTTCCTGCACGAATAACATTGATTACCGAATTATCATCTTTTAAAATCTCCATTCCATACACAAATGAAAAAGCAATTCCTTCTAATGCCGCACGGTATAAATACTCATTGCCGTGTTTATTTAAATTAAGATTTAAGAAATGACTCCCTACATTTTTATTATTCAACATGCGCTCAGCTCCGTTTCCAAAAGGAATCACTACGACTCCATCTGAACCAATAGGTGCTTTAGATGCCTTACGATTCATTTCTTCATAAGAATCAGCATGACAATTGTTTTTTAGCCATCTAAATTGAATCCCTGCTCCATTGATACACAATAATTTCCCTACAGTAGGATTTTCATTGGTGTAATTCACATGTACAAAACTGTTTATCCTTGAAGTTTCCTTAGATTTCAACTGATCCGTAACCGCATAAATCACTCCTGATGTTCCTCCGGTTGCAGCAACTTCACCCGGTTTCAGAATATTAAGTGACAAAGCATTATTAGGCTGATCTCCTGCTCTGTACACCACTGGTATTCCAACAGGAAGTCCTGACTCTTTTGCACCTTTTTCGTTTAAAAAACATTGGTTGGTAAAGTTCTCTACAATTGATGGAGTTAAAGAACTGTCAATTCCATAATATCGCAACAACCAATCGGCAACTTCATTTTCTTTGTAGTCCCAAAGCATACCTTCAGACAAACCATTTTTGGTAGTGTTAATTTCAGCTGTTAATTTGAAGGCAATAAAATCACCTGGTAACATGTATTTGTCAATTTTATTATAGATTTCAGGTTCATTTTCTTTAACCCAAGCCAGCTTAGAAGCAGTAAAATTCCCTGGAGAATTTAATATATGTGTAGCACATTGTTCTTCACCTAAATCTCCAAAAGCTTTATCTCCAATTTCAACGGCTCTACTATCACACCAAATAATTGAATTTCGCAATGATTTCCCTTCTTTATCTACAACTACTAATCCGTGCATTTGATAAGAAATCCCCACTCCTGATATTTTAGAAGCGTCAATATTGGCTTCTTTTATGGCTCTTTTGGTTGCAATACAGCAATACTCCCACCACATTTCAGGGTCTTGCTCAGCCCAATCGTTATGAAGAGCCAATATGGCCATTTCCTCCTGTGGCTCATGGATTGCTACTATTTTTTTTCCTGTTGCTGCTTCAACCAAGGCTACCTTGACCGAAGAACTTCCTATATCATATCCTATATAATACATAATTTATAATGATTCTCTAATTATTAATTTTGTTGACACATAACACTGTATTGACTCTTCTTTTGTTATAAATTCAGCTCCTTTTGTACCTATTTCTTTAAAATCGGTCGTGATTACTGAGATCCCTTTGTAAACAAATTTTTTCATAGGAGTATCGTTATAGGACAAAATCCCTACCTCTTTTCCTGGTTCAAAATTTTTCTCACGGCATTGCTCTAAAAACACCCCTAACATTCGGTCACTCACACTGATATAAGCTTGTTTTTTTTCAATTTTAAATTCTTTGGGTTTCGTTATAATTTTATATTTAAAATTAAAATCAACACAAAACTTTTCAAAAAAATCAACACTCTCAAAAGGATGATTAGTATAATCTGGATAAACAAAATTGATTGCTTCGTATTTTCTAAATAAATGATTCGCTTCTTTCAGCGATTCGTAAAAAGCTTTTCCAAAATCCTGAAAAATAAAATTATTTTTAGGCTGTGCATTAATATTCCAGTCAATCAATAGTAATTTTTCATTTGGAATAGACGAAAGAGTAGCAGCTACTTCTTTATCATCAAAATTCATCACAACATATTTAAAGTATTTCCCAATACTATTATTGATAATTGTCTTGAAATCATCAATATTATAATGATGAAACTGCACATCAGTTATAATCGTATCAGGCAAATTATCTACAAAATAATGATACATAACTTCTTTATATGCTTTAAATGTATCTAAAACCAAAAGCACTTTTCTTGTTTTCCCAATCACAAAATAGCCCTTATTAGGAATTGACTCAATAACATTTTGCTCTTTTAAAATCGAATATGCTTTAAAAACAGTATCACGAGACAACTGATTATATTTACAAATACGATTTACCGAAGGCAAAGAATCTCCTACAGCAAGAATATTTTCACCAATACCACTATTGACAGCATTAACCAATTGTTGGTATTTTGGAATACCACTATCGAGATTAATTACAAAAACAAATTTTTTTTTATTCATTTATACTGTTCTGTTCTGGTATGTTAATAAGGCACGACTACACCTTATTTTCCCTTATAATTTGATAATTTAATTTCAAAAAATAACATATAAAAAATCAACACAACCGGTTGCTTTAAATATTTTTCAAATATATATATTTTTAATACAAATGCAATCAAATAATCTAGAAATTACAAAAAAAATTAAATAAAAAAAATGTATATTTGTTTCACACGCTTTAATATATGGAAGAAAATAAAGACATTACGATATACGATATTGCTAAAAAATTAAATCTAGCCACCTCTACCATTTCAAGAGCACTAAAAGATCATCCTTCAATTAGCGAGAAAACGATTAAAAAAGTAAAAAAAGCAGTCGAAGAAATGGGATATGTACCTAACACTTTGGCAGCAGGACTTCGGGGAAATAAAACCAATACAATTGGTGTTTTGATACCAACTATTACTCAACCCTTCCTTTCTTCATTGATTAGTGGTATAGAAATTGCCGCTCAAAAATCAGGATACAACGTAATTATCATGCAATCACATGATTCTTATGAAGACGAAGTTAGCTTAGCTAAATCCCTATACAGCAGCAGAGTAAGTGGAGTAATTAGTTCACTTGCCATGGAAACCCGCGATACTTCCCATTTTCAACAATTTGTCAGTAACAATATTCCTTTGGTGTTTGTTGACCGCGTACCCAAAAATTTCAATACGTTTCGTGTTATTATTGATAACTATGCAGCGGGATACAAGGCCACGAAACATCTTTTAGAACAAGGTTGTACACGTATTGCACATCTTACTGCTGGATCTGAATTTGGTAATTTGTATAGCGAAAGAAAAAGAGGGTATTTAGATGCCTTAAAAGACCATAATTTACCTCAAATTGACGAATTAATCGTGAATTTAAAAACCGTAACTTATGAAGAAGGAGCTAAAGCAAGTAATAAATTATTTGATTTAGAGCTTCGTCCAGATGGTATTTTTGCTTCTGGAGATATTATAGCGGTTAGTGCCATCCAAACTGCTAAGAAAAGAGGAATTAAAATCCCCGAAGAATTAGCCATTATTGGCTTTAATAACGACCCAATTTCCCAAATTATAGATCCCAATTTATCTACTATTACGCATCCCGCTGCCAAAATGGGAAAAGCATCGGCAGAGATTATATTAAAAAATATAAAATCCAATAAAAAGGATGAAGTCAAAGAAATCACTTTTTTAAATACCGAAGTACTCGTTCGAGAATCATCAAAAAGAATCTAAAAAACTAAAAAAAACCACGTTAAGCATAATGTTGCTAACGTGGTTTTTTTGATTACTTCTTTTTTACCTCAAAAGGGGTTGCTGGCAATCCTTCTTTCGAATATAAATTAGCTTCTACTGGATTGTAATCCCAAGCATATCTAACTATCGTAGGATTGCTTATTTTTTCGTTCCAAACCTCTACTCTATCGCCAATTATTTTCGCCTTTGCCCAAACAAAATTTTTCCCATCATTTGAAATTGCAAAAGATTTCAATTCGGTTCCTTTTTTTACAATTAGTCCTTCTCCAATATTTTTAAAAATAATAATAGCTTTATTTTTTTCGAAAATAGAACCACTTGGCATTGGACTTGAAGCTTGCAATTTACTTTCTCCATAGGCTAATTTTCGAGCCAATAAAGACAAACGTTTCCCTACATCTTCCTTATTCAAAGGATGAATATCATTCCATTCACCTAAGTCAATCGTTACTGCCATTGCTGTATTTGGTACACTTAAGGTTTCCAACTGAGCTTGTCTTAATGCCGCCCAATTGCTTTCTCTTGGTTCCGAATAGGTTTCCATATAATTAGGCAATTGTACAAAAAGAAAAGGAAAATTACCTTGCCCCCATTTTGTTCTCCAATCCTGTATTAATGCTGGTAAGGCTTTGGCATATAATTTAGTATTTCCCGAATTAGATTCCCCTTGGTACCATAAAACTCCTTTAATTTTTAAATTAGTCAATGGTGCTATCATTGCATTAAACAATCCCTCAGGCTTCATGCGAATAGCTGTTGCTCCTTTTAAAGGTTTCATCGCTGCTCCTAATTTGTATTTCCACATTCCTTTTAAATCAATCGTATCTTTATCAACAGCCAGATAATATGGTTTGTCTAATACAAATCCTCCTTTTCCTGAATTATTAACAACTCTTATCGAAATAACATTCTTTCCTTCTTTCAAAACTGTTGACTTTACAGTATACCTGCGTGGAGGATATTGATAACCTGTTGTACCTACAAGTTCATCATTAACATAAACAAAATCTTGATCGACAATACATCCCATAAATAATTTAGCTGGTTTACCTACCATCGATTTAGGGACTTCTATTTCTTTTCGAAACCAAACTGATCCATTTATATCCCCAATAGATTGATCAGACCAAAACCCAGGAATAGGCATTTGTTCCCAATTCTTATCATTGATTCCTGCTAAATCCCAGCGCTTATTAAGCCCCTCATCATTAGCATTTAGTAATTGATACCACTCATCATTTCTTTTTTTGTCGGCTGTTTCAATTTCCTTGATGTACTCCTTATTTTTAAATTTTTGAACTTCGCTATATGCCTCTGGAAAAGCAACTAGTGCCGTATCACTCAACCAAGCCTCTATAGGAGACCCTCCTAAAGCCGAATTAATTAATCCAATAGGCACTGGATGTTTCTCATAAATATTTTTAGCAAAAAAATAGGCCACTCCTGAAAAACTCATAACTGTTTCTGGAGTCGCAACAACCCAACTTCCTGAATCTAAATCGGCCTGTTCTTTTTGAAAATTATATTTATCAGGCACTAAAAAATGTCTGATATTTGTGTTTTTTGCATTCTTAATAACCTCTCCGTACTTTTCTTTTAAACGTTCCATTGGGAGTTCCATATTTGACTGCCCGGAACAAATCCAAACATCACCAAATAAAATATCTTTTATTACAATTTCATTGCTGGCTTTAAAAGTCATTTGGTAAGGTCCTCCTGCTTTTTCAGCCGGTAAAATAATATTCCAGTTTCCTTCTTGATCTGCTTCTGCAAAATAGTTTTTGGATTTAAATTCTAACTTAATTTTTTCCTTTGGAGAAGCCCATCCCCAAACTTTTACTTTTTCATTTCGTTGTAATATTACCCCATCACTTATTAATTTCGGCAACTTAATTTGACCAATTACAATATTTGTTTGCATAAAAAGCAACGCAAGAATTAGCATTTTGATTTGATTCATTTTAATATTATTAAATTAATACACTATCTAACAATTCAACAACCCTCACTTTGAAAACAACATTCATTACTTTTAGTTCAGGAATACTAATTCCCATAATTTTTCACGAACTTTATCTCTGAGTTTAATCTAAAATTTAAGTTCAAACACACTTAGAACATAAAAAGACAACTAAGAAAAAAGATTATTTCAACATTTCTTTTTGTTCAAAATCACATTCTTAATTATAAACATTTCTTAGTTATTTTGTTTCTTTTTAAAGAATACAAAAAAAATACAAGATTTTTTTTTTTTATATGACACAATGTTTTACTTTTACGCAACCGATTGCAAATATAAACAAAAAATAATACACTAATAAAAAGAGTAAAAACAATTCAAAGTCAACCTTATATCTTTATCTAAACGATTTAATATAAGGAAATTTTTATGAATAATTAGTACATTCAATAAATCAATCCCACATGAACCAATCATTCTTCTTATATATTATCTTACAACTCTATTTATTGATAGCACCTTGTAATATATCTGCTCAGGAAGATTACAAATTGTGGCTTCAATACAAAAAAATTCAAGACAACAAAATAGCTTCAAACTATCAGTCTAAAATTTATAGAATTTATCCCTTGGGAAATTCGGAAACTATTCAGGCTGCAACAAAAGAGTTACAACAAGGCATTTCAGGTTTATTAGATCGAAAAATCGCTCTTCAACAGAGCACTAATACCGAAAACATGTTGATTTTAGGAAATAAATCATCCTTAAACGAAGCTATTTTAAAAAACATAAAAAACGAGTTTGATATAATTAATGAAGAAGGATATATTATCAAATCCATCCAATTAAAAAACAAAAAACACCTACTAATTACTGGAAAAACAGATATAGGGGTATTATATGGTGTTTTTAATTTTTTGAAATTACTTCAAACCAATCAATCTATTGAAAATTTAGCTATCACTGATGCACCAAAAATCAATGTCCGAATTCTTAACCATTGGGATAACCTCAATGGAACAATAGAACGTGGTTATGCGGGTTCATCACTTTGGAATTGGCACAAATTACCTGAATTTATAGATCAGCGATATATAGATTATGCAAGAGCAAACGCTTCTATTGGTATTAATGGTACAGTTCTAAATAATGTAAATGCTAGTGCTTTAATATTAACACCTCAATATTTAGAAAAAGTGGAAGCTTTAGCAAATACTTTTAGACCTTACGGAATAAAAGTCTATTTAACAGCTCGTTTTTCGGCTCCAATAGAAATTGGTGGCTTAAAAACCGCTGATCCTTATGATACCGAAGTAATTAACTGGTGGGAAGAAAAAGCTAAAGAAATTTACCTAAGGATTCCCGATTTTGGTGGATTCTTAGTAAAAGCCAATTCAGAAGGTCAACCTGGCCCACAAAATTACGGTCGAAACCATGTTGATGGAGCGAATATGCTTGCCGATGCTGTGGCACCTTTTGGGGGAATCGTTATGTGGAGAGCTTTTGTTTATTCAGAACACGATGTTAATGACAGAGCCAAACAGGCATATAGCGAATTTGTTCCTTATGATGGACAATTCAAGAAAAACGTTATTTTACAGGTAAAAAATGGAGCAATTGACTTCCAGCCTAGAGAACCATTTCATCCAATGTTTGGTGCCATGCCTAAAACGCCTTTAATGATGGAATTTCAAATCACCCAGGAATATTTAGGTTTTAGCTCCCATTTAGTTTATCTACCCAAATTATTTCAGGAAACATTAGAATCAGATACCTATCAAAAAGGTAAAGGCACTACGGTTGTCAAAATAATTGATGGCTCATTAAACAATCATAAAATTACGGGTATTGCCGGAGTGGCAAATATTGGTAATGATATCAACTGGACAGGACATCCCTTTGCGCAAGCGAATTGGTATGGATTTGGAAGACAAGCATG
This sequence comes from Flavobacterium flavipallidum, assembly GCF_038289905.1. Lineage (NCBI taxonomy): Bacteria > Pseudomonadati > Bacteroidota > Flavobacteriia > Flavobacteriales > Flavobacteriaceae > Flavobacterium > Flavobacterium flavipallidum. Next base: position 16,788 of record NZ_JBBYHU010000032.1, read on the forward strand.
GAATCCATATCTTGATTCAGAAACTATCGCTGAAGACTGGTTGCGAATGACTTTCTCTAATGAAGAAAACTTTATCAAGCCGGTAAAAGAAATGATGCTTGAATCGAGAGAAGCAATAGTCAATTACATGACTCCTTTGGGCTTACACCATATTATGGATACAGGCCACCACTACGGGCCAGGACCATGGGTAAGTACTCTTTCAAGACCAGAATGGAATCCTGTTTATTATCATAAAGCTGATACTAAAGGAATAGGTTTTGACCGTTCTAAAACAGGAAGTAATGCAACAGCACAATACGCAGCTGAACTAGCTAAAATATTTGATAATACGGCCAGCTGTCCAGAAAAAGATTTATTGTGGTTTCACCATTTATCATGGGATTATAAATTGAAAAACGGTGAAACACTATGGAACGGACTAGCTCTTAAATACCAAGAAGGTGTGAATCAGGTCGAAAAAATGCAAACGACTTGGGACCAAATGAAAAACTATTTAGACGAAACAAGATTTAAAGAAGTTCAAATGCTTCTTAATATACAACGTAAAGAAGCAAAATGGTGGCGTGATGCCTGCCTCTTATATTTTCAACAATTCTCAGGAAAAGAATTACCTAAAGGAGTTGAAAAACCAACACAAACATTAAACTATTTTCAATCCTTAAAATTTCCGTTTGCACCGGGAAATTAATACCGAAATTATACAACAGTATAAAATATTTATACTAAAATCCAAACTTTTGTCTTTTGAAGAATAAAATAAAACAGAATTAATAATGATACTTTCAACACAAAAACAAACATTTTTATCACTTCTATTATTGTTTTCAATAATAAACATTGGTTATGCTATAAATCCAAATAAATATGTAAAAAACGAAGCTTCAAATGAAAGTTTTCCTTTGGCATCCAATGGAAAAGTAGCTTCAATATTAGTTAGTGATAATGACTATCCCGGTGTTTTACGTGTCGTAAGCCATCTTCAAAATGACATTCGTTCGGTAACTAATTTCTTACCAAATATTATAAAAAAAGCGGTTACCGAAAACTACATTGTAATCATTGGTACTTTAGGTAAAAGTTCGATTATAGATCAACTAGCCAAAGAAGGTAAAATTGATGCTAGTCAACTACATGGTAAATGGGAAAAATTTACAACTCAAATTGTAAATAATCCTATTGCGGGAGTACAAAAAGCATTAGTAATTGCTGGCTCTGACAAAAGAGGAACTATTTATGGAATTTATGACCTATCGAATCAAATTGGTGTAACTCCATGGGCATTTTGGGCTGATGTACCTGCACAAAAACAATCTGAGTTGCATGTACAACCAGGCATTCACACTTTAGGAGAACCTAAAGTAAAATACCGTGGTATATTCATTAATGACGAGGCACCAGCACTTACAGGTTGGGTTCGTGAAAAATATGGAAATTTTAATTCTAAGTTTTACGATAAGGTTTTTGAACTAATTCTTAGAATGAAAGGAAATTATTTATGGCCAGCTATGTGGGGTGAAAGATTTAATACTGATGATCCTCAAAACTCAATTTTAGCTGACGAATATGGGGTTGTTATGGGAACTTCTCACCATGAACCTTTAACTAGAGCTCATTTAGAATGGAGAAAAGGTGTTAATGGTGCGTGGGATTTTAATAAAAATTCTGAGAATTTAAAGAAATTCTGGACTGGAGGAATTGAAAGAATAGGAAATAAAGAAACCTTAATTACTGTAGGTATGCGAGGCGATGGAGATGAGCCTATGACCGAAGGAACAGCTATTGATTTATTAGAAAACATTGTTAAATCGCAACGTGAAATTATAAGTACAGTCACTAAAAAACCTGCTGATCAAACTCCACAAATTTGGGCTTTATACAAAGAAGTTCAAGAATACTATGACAAAGGAATGAAAGTTCCAGACGATATCACTTTATTGATGTGCGACGATAACTGGGGGAATGTTAGAAAACTACCAGCCTTAGATGCAAAACCTAGAAAAGGTGGTTATGGAATGTATTATCATTTTGATTATGTAGGTGGGCCAAGAAGTTACAAATGGATTAATACTAACCAAATTGAGCGCATTTGGGAACAAATGCATTTGGCTTACGAACACGGAGTAGATAAAGTATGGATTGTAAATGTAGGTGATATTAAACCAATGGAGTTCCCTACCGAATTCTTTTTAGATTATGCATGGAATCCAGAATACTGGAATGAAACGAGTCTTAAGGACTATTATTACCAATGGGCAAAGGATAATTTTGGAGGACAAAACACTCAAGAGATTGCAACTTTAATAAAAATGTATTCTAAATACAATGCTCGTAGAAAACCAGAACTATTGGATCCTACTACTTATAGTTTAATCCATTATAATGAAGCTGAAAATGTAGTTTCTGATTACAAGAAATTGGCACAAAAAGCACAAGAAATTGATGCGCAACTTAAACCAGAATACAAAGATGCTTTTTATCAATTAGTTTTATACCCTGTTTTGGCAAGTGCTAATTTGAACGAACTTTATGTTACAACAGCAAAAAATCATTTATATATCAACCAAGGTAGAGCAATAACGAATGAGTATGCTGAAAAAGTAAAAAAATTATTTAATAAAGATGCTGAGCTTTCAGACTATTACCATAAAATGGGTAATGGCAAATGGAACAATATGATGTCACAAACTCATATTGGCTATACAAGTTGGCAAGATCCAAAAACTAATATCATACCTTTAACAAAAACGATTGAAATACCGTCTGAAGCTGAAATAGGTGTTGCGATTGAAGGTTCAACAAAATGGTGGCCAGCAGCTAGTGAAAAAGCTACATTACCAACTTTTAATTCTTCTAAAAACACTTCATACATTGAAATCTTTAATAGAGGAAATGTTGCTTTTGATTATAAAATTGCATCAAAGTACAAATGGATTAAAATTTCAAAAACAAAAGGTTCTATTGATAAACAAGAGAGGATTTTTGTAAATATAAATTGGAAAAAAGCTCCAAAAGGAGATCAAACAGCTTCTTTTACGATAACAGGAGCAGGAAAAGAAATTCCAGTTTATATCAAAATCGACAATTCCAATCTGGAAAATGCAAAAGGTTTTATTGAAAACAATGGATTTATCGCAATACAAGCCGTGAATTATTCAAGTAAACATGAACCCGATTCTTTTAAATGGAAAGTTGTCGATAATCTAGGAAAAAAAGAAGGAGCAGTTATTTCTACACCTATCAAAAGTGGACGAGTTGCACTGAATGAGAATTCTCCAAAACTTTCTTATGATGTCCATTTTAAAAACACTGGTAAAGTAAAAGTACAACTCTATTTTTCTCCAACTATTAATTATTCAACAAGAGAAGGTATGTACTACGGATTGTCATTTGATAATGAAAAACCAGTAAAAGTTAATTATGCTTTTGAACCCATCGTATTTGATTATAATGGAAAAGTGACTAAGGATTGGGATAAAAACGTACGTAACAATCTCAAGGTAGTTACTACAGAATTCAATATAGAAAAGGCAGGAAATCATACTTTGAATTATTATCGAATTGATGAAGGTCTTGTACTTCAAAGTATTGTAATAGAAACAGAAAAAAGCGAATTAAAGCCAACTAATCTTGGTCCTGAAGAAAGCCCAAAAATCAAAAATTAATTTCAATCAAATATTTAATATGAAATCTAAAAAACCACTTATATTATTCCTTGCTGCAATAATCTCTTTAAGTAGTTGTAATAATAAAATCTATAAAAATGATACGGGGAAAACTTCTCTAAAAAATGCTTACCGTAAAGATTTCCTTATTGGGACAGCATTAAGCTTAGATCAAATCAATACAACCAACCCTTTAGCTACCCAAGTGATTTCAAGAGAATTTAACAGTATTACTGCTGAAAACATCATGAAGTCGATGTATGTACAGCCTACAAAAGGAAACTATTTCTTTGATACAACAGATAAATTTGTTGCCTTAGGAAAGAAATACAAGATGTTTATTCACGGGCATACCTTGATATGGCATAGTCAATTAGCTCCTTGGGTAAAGGAAATTAAAGATAGTGTCGAAATGAAAGCTTTCATGAAAAATCATATCAACACAGTTGTTAGCCGATACAAAGGAAAAATTGACTCTTGGGATGTAGTAAATGAAGCTTTGGAGGAAGATGGTACTTTAAGAAAGTCCGTTTTTTTTAACACTATTGGTAAAGACTATTTAGTTCATGCTTATAAACTTGCAGCAGGAATCGATCCAAAAACAGATTTATACTATAATGATTACAGTTTATGCGAACCTATTAAACGAAAAGGAGCTGTAGAACTTGTAAAATATCTTCAAAAAAGCGGAGCTAAAATTGACGGTGTTGGAGAACAAGGACATTGGACTTTAAATAGTCCTTCATTAGAGCAAATTGAACAAACCATACTTGACTTTTCTGCACTAGGAGTTAAAGTAGCTTTTTCAGAATTAGATATTACTGTACTTCCAAATCCTTGGGATTTACAAGGAGCTGATGTAAACCAAAATTTTGAAAATAGTGAAAAAATGAATCCATATCCAACTGCACTTCCTGAATCGGTACAAAACCAATTAGCAAAACGTTACGAAGACATTTTTAAACTATTTTTAAAACATAAGGATAAAATTAGTAGAGTGACTTTTTGGGGGGTAAACGATGGACAAACCTGGCTTAATGATTGGCCAATAAAAGGCAGAACTAATTATCCATTATTGTTTGATAGACAATTTAAACCTAAAAAAGCTTACAAAACTATCATCTCGTTAAAAACAGAAAAATAAAATATCATTAAACAAAAAAATACATGTCTTCAATTTCACAAAAATTATCATTAAAAGAAAAAATTGGCTACAGCTTAGGAGACCTTGCTGCTAATTTGGTTTTCCAGACCCTGATGACCTACCTAGCCTATTTTTATACTGATATCTACGGTCTGTCACCAACAGATTCATCTATTATTATGTTATCAGTTGGATTAGTCGCTGCCTTTATTTTCAATCCCGTTATAGGAGCTATTGCTGACAGAACTACTTCTAAATGGGGAAAATTCAGACCTTGGATTTTATGGACAGCAATTCCTTTAGGAATAGTAGCATTATTAGCTTTTACTACTCCCGATTTTTCATACCAAGGCAAAGTCATTTATGCTGTAGTAACCTATACCCTTTTATTGTTATTATATGCTGGTAACAACCTGCCCTATTCTGCATTGAGTGGAGTTATCACAGGCGATATGGGAGAACGTAACAGCCTTTCATCATTTCGATTTGTTGCCGTTATGTTTGCACAATTTTTTGTACAAGTTTTTATGCTGGGAATCATAAAAAGTGCTGGAAATGGTGATAAGGCAATTGGTATCGAAAAAGTTATGACTGTATTAGCCATCGTTGGTACCATCATGCTTCTAATCACCTTTTTTACAACCAAAGAGCGAATTATCCCTAAACCAGAACAAAAATCAAGTGTTCGTGAAGATCTAACCGATTTAGTAAAAAACAAGCCGTGGTTAATTATGTTAACCCTAACTACTTTAGTTTTTATTACTCTAGCAATGAAAGGTGGAGCCTATGTTTATTATTTCGAAAATTATGTTGATAAACAAGAATTAGCCATTCTTATCCAACCTATTTTAGATGTTTTAAACTCCATTGGATTGAATCAATTTGGAGAAGATCCAATTGCTGCTGGTTTCGGATTATTTAATGCCGGTGGTATTATTTTTATGATTGTTGGAATCACTTTGTCAAAAAAATTAGCCGATAAATATGGTAAAAGAGACATTTTTGGTTTTTTCCTTTTTATCTCTACGCTATTTATTATCGCTTTTTATTTCTTTTCTCCAAAATCAGTGATATTGATATTTGCCTCTCAAATTTTTCACGGATTTTTCTACGGTATAACGATCCCTATACTTTGGGCTATGATTGCCGATGTTGCCGATTATTCGGAATGGAAAAATAATCGCCGGGCTACAGCTATAATATTTTCTGCAATGATGGTAGGATTAAAAGCTGGATTGAGTATTGGTGGAGCTTTGACAACATCACTATTAGGTTATTTTAACTATATCCCAAACGCATTAGAACAATCTGCAACCGCTATAAACGGAATAAAATTATTAATAAGCATTTTTCCTGCAATCCCTTTTATAATAGGAGTTGGATTATTGTTTTTCTATGAAATCAATAAAAAAATGGAAGTACAAATAGAATCGGATTTAAAACAAAGAAGAGCTTAATCATTATTACCACACATTAAAATTTAATAAAATGCCAGAAGAAAGTATTCAACACATAGATTTTAAAGAATTAGCCGAAAAAGCCATTTCTCAACCATTGGTTTCACACATTTACACAGCAGACCCATCTGCACATGTATTTAATGGTAAAATTTATATTTATCCATCACATGACGTTGATGCCGAAATTCCATTCAATGATAATGGTGATCATTTTGGAATGGAAGACTATCATGTCATCTCAATGGATAACGTTAACGCTGAAGCAAAAGACAATGGTGTTGCATTACACGTAAAAGATGTACCTTGGGCGGAGAGACAAATGTGGGCTCCTGATGCTGCACATAAAAACGGAAAATACTATCTGTATTTCCCAGCCAAACGTGCCAATGGAATTTTTCAAATTGGTGTAGCTATTAGTGATTCTCCAACAGGGCCATTTATTGCAGAACCAGAAGCTATTAAGGGAAGTTACACTATTGACCCTGCCGTTTTTGAAGATGAAGATGGAAAATATTACATGTATTTTGGTGGAATTTGGGGAGGTCAACTTCAAAATTACAGAAACAACAAATATTCTGAAGAAAATGAAGAGCCTTTATTTAATGAACCTGCTTTAGGACCAATTATTGCCTTGTTGACAGATGATATGAAGGAATTTGCCGAAGAACCAAAAGAAATTAAAATTCTGGATGAAAACGGCGAAGAGCTTTTAGCAGGAGATAATGATCGTCGTTTTTTTGAAGCTTCATGGGTACATAAATACAATGGAAAATATTACTTCTCCTACTCTACTGGAGATACTCATTATATTTGTTATGCAATTGGTAATAATCCTTATGGTCCTTTTACTTATCAAGGTAAAATTCTTAACCCAGTCATTGGATGGACTACACATCACTCTATCTGCGAAGTAGAAGGAAAATGGTATTTATTCTATCATGATTCCAGTTTATCAAAAGGAATAACTCATTTGAGATCTATTAAAGTAACAGAAATTAAGTATAATGAAGATGGAACTATTATTCCGATAAATCCTTACATAGACTTAGAACTTTAATTTATTCTCAAAGTTAGTATCCTTCTAGATATTTGGTTTATGAATCAATTATAGATAAATCTTAATTGTAATAAATATTGTCGTCAAAAAAAATAATGTCTTAGAATTTAGAAAAGTAAAACTAAAAAAGACTAATTACAAAACATAAAATGAAACCTAACACTCAACAATTAAACGATTTAATTATCCAAGTAAGAAGAGACATCCTTCGAATGGTTCACGCTGTTAATTCAGGTCACCCGGGAGGTTCTCTAGGTTGTACCGAATTTTTGGTAGCCTTGTATCAAAATATAATGGAGCGCAAAGAAGGTTGGGACATGGACGGAGTTGGAGAAGATTTATTCTTCTTGTCAAACGGTCACATCTCTCCTGTATTCTATAGCGTTTTAGCACGTAGTGGCTATTTCCCTGTTTCTGAATTAGCAACTTTCCGTTTGTTAAATTCAAGACTACAAGGACACCCAACTACTCACGACAATTTGCCGGGAGTACGTATTGCATCTGGTTCTCTTGGTCAGGGATTATCAGTAGCAATTGGAGCTGCACAAGCTAAAAAATTAAACAACGACAAACATATCGTTTATACACTTCACGGTGATGGTGAGTTACAGGAAGGTCAAAACTGGGAAGCTATCATGTATGCTTCTGCTAAAAATGTAGACAACTTAATTGCTACTGTTGACCTTAACGGAAAACAAATTGATGGTACTACTGACGAAGTTTTAGCAATGGGAAGTCTTCGCGCTAAATTTGAAGCTTTTGACTGGGAAGTAGTTGAAATCACTAAAGGAAACGATGTTGAAGCTATCATTGGAGGAATGGCTGAAGCAAAAGCAAGAACAGGAAAAGGAAAACCGGTTTGTGTATTGTTACATACTGAAATGGGTAACGGAGTTGATTACATGATGTACAGCCACGCTTGGCATGGTAAAGCACCAAATGATGCTCAACTTGAAAATGCTTTAGGACAAAATTATAATACTGGAGGCAATTCAGATTATTAATAAGTGTTCAGTATTCAGTAATTAGTATTCAGTTAGGATACTAGCAAAAATCTAAATTAGAAAATGAAAAAATATATAAATACAGGAAGTAAAGATACCCGTTCAGGTTTTGGAGTAGGAATGACTGAATTAGGTCATAAAAATGAAAATGTAGTAGCACTTTGTGCAGATTTAATTGGATCATTAAAATTTGATGATTTCAAGAAAAATCATCCGGAGCGTTTTTTTCAAATCGGAATTGCTGAGGCAAACATGATTGGAATTGCTGCAGGTATAACAATTGGTGGAAAAATTCCGTTCACAGGAACTTTTGCTAACTTCTCTACAGGTAGAGTTTATGACCAAATTCGTCAATCTGTTGCTTACTCTGATAAAAACGTAAAAATCTGTGCTTCTCACGCCGGATTAACTTTAGGAGAAGACGGAGCTACACACCAAATCCTTGAAGATATCGGTTTGATGAAAATGTTACCGGGAATGACAGTTATCAATACTTGTGACCACAACCAAACTAAAGCGGCTACTATCGCACTTGCTGATCACCATGGCCCTGCTTATTTACGTTTTGGACGTCCGGTAGTGCCTAACTTTACTCCTGCTGACGAGCCTTTCGTAATTGGAAAAGCGATTATGTTAAACGAAGGAACTGATGTAACTATCGTAGCTACAGGTCACTTAGTTTGGGAAGCTTTGGTTGCTGCAGAGAAATTAGAAGAAAAAGGAATTTCTGCTGAAGTAATCAATATCCACACGATTAAACCATTAGACGAAGAAGCTATTTTAAAATCGGTAGCTAAAACTAAATGTATCGTTACTGCTGAAGAACACAACTACCTTGGTGGTTTAGGAGAAAGCATTGCAGGTGTATTAGCTTTAAACAATCCTACTCCACAGGAATTTGTTGCTGTTAAAGATAGTTTTGGTGAGTCTGGAACTCCTGAGCAATTGATGGAAAAATACAAATTAAACAATCAGGCGATTGTTGAAGCTGTAGAAAGAGTTATCAAAAGAAAATAATTCGAGTCTTAAATATAAAAAAACCGTCAAAAGTAAATTTGACGGTTTTTTAATTGAATACATTTTCGAACTATTTATTGATTTCAAATGTATTTAAGGAATGACCATCAAGCATCAAGTCTAAAAATACCGTACCTGACTTCACTACTAACTTTTGCTCTTTATCTTGAAAATTTCCCGCAATAATAATCGTTTTGCCTTCTGGTGTACTAAAAACCAGAATAGGCTTTTTATCCTCGCCTGATTCTTTGTATGAAAGCAGTTTGGAACCCGGAGATACATAATGTGCATAATGCTTTACCGCATAATATTCTGGAGTATAAGTGGCTTTCTTAGCTTTGGAATCCACACGGATAAGTGCATTTTGTTTCCATCCCCATCCACTGACACCATCATCTGCTAAAATCGCATTCCAAAAAGTATATTCAGTACAGCCATTTGCCAAATAATGATTTATTAATCCAAAAGTATGTTCGGATGATTTCCAATCAAAAGACCCCCAACCGCACTCGCTTTCTGTCTGCACATAATTATATTGGGGATATTTTTCCCGAATACGAGGAAGTATCTTTCCTCCTTCCCATTGGAAACCAATCCCTTTTATCGTTTTTGACATTCGCGGGTCGGAAAGAATTTCGTCAACCACGTCATATCTATCGGTATTAATTGTTCCAAGATATAGCGATACTTCAGGATGCTTCTCTTTCAAGGCAGGTGCAAGATATTCGACATTAAAACGTATAGTACCTTCTGCTGTCCATGCACAGCCTGGATAAATTGTATAACTGTAAGCTTCGTTTTGGTACATTACCGTATTGATTGAAATCTTTTGCTCACGGTAAGCATCAATAAACTTGCAAAAATAATTTGCATAAGCTTTTAAATATCTGGGATCTTGTATAAAATAATCATTTACAGTAAACTGATTTGGAAAAACCCTTACATCTTTTTCCTTATTATCTTCATAAAGTGAAACATCCGACAGAGGTGACATCGCATTGAATTGCTTATCGCTGCGAACGGAATAGTAGTGGTTTATTTTCATCCAAGACGGAGGAGACCATGGTGAAATCCAGAAAGTCATGTTTGGATTATAATTTTGAGCTGCTTTGATATAGGGAATCAGGGTAGTCTTGTCCCGATCAATATTAAAATTTTTGAGTTGAAAATCACCGTCTACTTCATCTGAACTGTACCAGTTTCGTGAATAATCATTAGCATTCATCGAGAAGCGCCCCAAATTGAATCGAAGATCACCATCTTGTGAAAAAAGCTGTTTTAAAACCGATTCTCTTTGTGATTGAGGAAGCAGGTTAAGCGCATCCCAGCCCAACTCATTGAAACAGGTTCCCCATGCCTTGAAAGTAAGAAGTTCTTTTTCGTTTTCAACTACAATATCTGGTTTACCTTCAGCCTTTTTCTTTAATGCTATTTTTTTCTCCTGCCAATAATTTCCTTCATTACTTTTTATCCATTTCACTGTTTGGGAATATGACGCATTACTTAAGGTAAAAAATAAGCCAATTATTAAATTCTGATATGTTTTCATAGTCTTTTTAGTTGAAAAGGTTTAATAATTTTAAGTAATTCATAAGTGTCAAATATACAGTTATTTTTCAGTTTTTAAATTTAATTCTCTATAATTTGTAACTAATTCTTTAGAAATTGAATTCTTCTAATACTTCTTCCTGTTTTCTTAAAATTTACTGTTCAGTTTATTATTTATCCTTTCATATACAACTTCAGCATCGCAAATTTGTGAAATTTTAAACTACGACATCCTTCTTTCTATTTCCAAATATCTTTATCAAAAGGGTATCAATAATAAGATAGATACTGGGCACCACAAACAGTGTCAGAATCATAGAGCTTGTTAATCCGCCAATAATTACCCACGCCATTCCGTTTTTAATTTCAGATGCGGCTCCGCTTGCCAATGCAATAGGTAGCAACCCAAAGATCATAGCGAGAGTCGTCATCAATATAGGACGAAGCCTCTCTTTACCTGCTTCTACAAGTGCTTCTTTTATACTATATCCATCTGCTTTAAGTTTGTTGGTAAAATCCACAATAAGTATTGCGTTTTTTGAAACTAAACCTAAAAGCATAATCATTCCAATGATAGTAAAGATGTTGAGGGTCTCCATCGTAAGGGCAAGTGCCAAAAATGCCCCAACCAAAGCTACAGGTATCGAAAAGAGTACTACAAATGGATACACTGCGTTTTCATATAATGCAACCATGATCAGATACACCAACAGAATAGCTGTAATAAGTGCCAGTCCGAGACTTCCGAAAGCATCCCCCTGATTTTTTGAGTCACCCAGATATTCTATGCTGATACCTTCAGGAACCTTAATAGATTTTGTTCTTTCCTTGATTTCATCCGTGACGGTTCCGGTCGGACGACCAGCTACATTGGCTTGTACTGTAATTGCCCCCATGCGGTCGATACGTTGCAGCGTTGTTTCCCAAAGACTTTCGGTAACTTCAGCAAACTGACTCAGCACTATTGTCTGCCCTTCAGAATTTATAAAAGATAAATTCTTTACATTTTTAATATCCGAACGATTAAATTTATCCAATCCAACAATAATATTATATTCATTACCTTCCTGTTTAAATTGGTTTTTATCGCTTCCATTAAACGAATTTTGAAGCGCTGCCCCCACCATACTGGCGTTAAGCCCAAATAAACTCATCTTTTCCCTGTTTAGCTTAATGTCCACTTCAGGTTTTTTGTCCTTTACGGATAGTTTTACGAATTGTGTTCCCGGTATTTCTGCCACTACTTTTTTATAAGCTTCTGAGACCTGACGCACATCATTAAGATTAACTCCTTTAACAGCTATCTGTATTGGAGCATTGCTAACATTTCCGGTAATAGATGTCGAGGAAGTAGAAAACTTAGCACCGGTAATGGCTGCACTTAATTTTCTTTGGATGAACGTTCCATATTCTTCGGCAGTCATACTTCGTTTTTTCTTATCTACCAATGTCACTGTCAGTTCAGCCAGATTGGAATTGCTATTAGTTCCTGATACGCTGCCGCTTACGAACCCGATGCTTGAAAAAACTTTTTCAACTTCCGGCTGATCTAAAAGAATCTTTTCAGCCTGTTGTACCAGTAAATTGGTCTTATAGACAGTTGCCGTAAGTTCCAGTTCCATATTCAGTATCAAATCACTCTGATCTGCTTTTGGAATAAATGCTGCGCCGATAAATCCTGTCGGAACCAAAGCAATTGCACCGATAATTAAAAAGATAGTCAGGGATAACAGCCATCTTTTTTTATGAAGTACCTTTTGCAGCATTTTTCCATAATCTTCTTTCATGGTATCAATAAATTTCTCAAATCCAAGATTAATTTTCCCCCAAAGTGAATCTCCTTTTAAATGTTCCAGTTTGCCAAAACGACTTGCCAATAAAGGAGTGACAGTAAAAGACACAAAAAGGCTCATGAGGGTTGATATAACTACCACAAGTGAAAATTCCCGAAGTATAGAACCTATCATTCCGCCGGCCAATGCTAGTGGAAGGAAAACCACCACATCTACTAATGTAATTGAAAGTGCAGTAAAACCAATTTCGTTACGTCCTTCAAGAGCTGCCGTGCCTTTATCAGAACCCATTTCCATGTGTCGGTATATGTTTTCCAGAACCACAATGGAGTCGTCTACCAATATACCAACTACTAATGACAGCGCCATCAGTGTCATTAGGTTTAGTGAGAACCCAAGCAGGTACATGGCAATGAAGGTGGGTATAATAGATGCAGGCAATGCTACCAGTACAAACATAGAACTCCTGAAACTATGCAGAAATGCCAGCATAACTATCCCAACAATAAGAATAGCCAGCATTAAATCAAACATTACAGAATTAGCTGCATGGAGGGTATATAAACTCTGGTCAGTGGATATATTAAATTTAAGGTTGTTTATTTTGTACTGGTCTTCGATATTTTGAAATACTTTTTTTACTTGTTTACTGACATCAACAGCATTCGCATCACTTTGTTTGATAATCTGTACTCCAATGGATGGAATACCGTTAATGTGATTAATAGCCGTTGTCCTGGCTGTTGCATCTACCACTTCGGCAACATCCTTCAGATAGATAACTCCCTGTTCCGGATGTTGAAATATGATGAGGTCACGCAGCTGGCCTAGTGACTTTACATTAGCATCATAGCGAATGGAAAGCCGTTGATTTTGTGTTTCGATACTGCCTGCAGGAAAGGAAAGATTAGCATTATTGATTGCCTGAGTAATTTGTGTAATGGAAAGATTGTAAGCAAAAAGTTTGTCCTGATTGATGTTGATATGTATTTCACGTTCGTCCCCACCAATAATATACACCTGACCAACACCGGCAACATTCTGTAATATTGGTTTTAGCTGTTTGTCTACAAGATCGTACAGATTGCGAGGAGCCATATTAGCTGTCAAACCCGCTTTAATCACCGGGGTTTCCTCTAAGTTTATCTTGTTTACCATAGGCTTTTCTACATCTTCAGGAAGCAAGTTCTGTCCTTGGTCGGCTTTACGCTGTACATCGCGTTCCGCCTTGTCAATATCTGTTCCGCTTTTAAACGCTATTGTAATAATAGAAACTCCTTCCTGAGAAGTAGAATTGATTTTATCCAGTCCTTCTACGGAAGAAAAAAGATCTTCCAATTTCTTGGTTACCGTAGTTTGTACTTCTGCTGCCGAAGCTCCGGGATATATGGTACTCACGGAAACAGTAGGCACTTCGATTTTTGGGAGTAAGTTATAGTTCAGGCTTAAGTAGGACTGAATCCCGAAAAGAATCAGTACCGTAAATATAACGATTAGTAATAATGGCCTTTTTATGGCTATCCCTGTTATTGACATATTCTGTTCTTTATTTTGAAACATTAATTAAAGTACCATCTTTCAGATTGATCTGTCCCGATGTAATGACCACATTTCCTGCTTGTAAGCCGTCTGTCACTTGTATCTTTTTACCATACTCCGTCCCAACCTTGATACTACGTAATAAAGCTTTGTCTTTCTGAACAACATATACAGAAGCATTCTGAGTACTTTCGTTCAGTGCCTCACGTGGAATCAAAAGAATTTTTTGGGCTGTTTTTCTTGAAAAATTGGCATAAACGAAGGTGCCCGAACGTAAAGGCGCATCCTTTTCATTGGCTGCCGTAATCTCTACCTGATAATTGTGAACCTGATTTGCCTGGGGACTGATAAAAGTAACCGTACCGAGAAATGATTTATCGGGATACACGTCAGTTCTCAGCTTAATTTTTTGACCAACGACAATCTGATACACTTCTGCTTCTGTAAAATATACCTGTACTTTTAATTGAGAAAGATTTACGATGGAAGCAATCTCTTCTCCGGCAGTAACATACATACCTTCTTCAACAGTCTTGATTCCAATAATACCACTGGTTGGAGCCTTGATGTTGGCATCTGCAATTTGTCTTCTTAATTGCTGAGAAAGATTTACAGCATCATTATAGTTCTGACGAATCTCATTGACTTTTTCCTGTGTAGCGGCATTGCCTTCAAGCAGATCAGTATAGGTTTGAAGATCGCGTTTGAGTTTTAATACGTTAGACTCCGATTTTTGCAGATCAAGCTTTATTAATCGCGTATCGATTATGGCTAATGTCTGCCCTTGATGAACATGATCACCAA
This sequence comes from Flavobacterium flavipallidum, assembly GCF_038289905.1. Lineage (NCBI taxonomy): Bacteria > Pseudomonadati > Bacteroidota > Flavobacteriia > Flavobacteriales > Flavobacteriaceae > Flavobacterium > Flavobacterium flavipallidum. The sequence goes on from NZ_JBBYHU010000032.1 coordinate 31,819, forward strand.
GATTAAACAGCAAACGTTGTACATTTCCGCTGCTTGTCGATACAATTTTTGCTTCCTTAAATGGAGCTAGTTTACCAGTTTTAATCAGTTCTACTTCTTGTATTTCCTCCGTAACTGTGGCTGCTGTTACAGGTATATGAACATTTTCAATCTGTGCCGGTTGATTCTTCTGATCAATCTTCTCTTTGTTTGTTACTAATTTAATAATGATTAAACCAGTGATACCGATGCAAACCAAGGTTATTATTAATTTTTTCTTCATTGCTATTTAAAGTAAATTATAAAAGGTTTTCAATGTACCCGCTGCTTTTTCTAAATCAATTCGGGCTTGGTAATAATTGTATAATGAGTTGAGATAACTGCTTTGGGCTTCTTTGAGCGAGTTCTGTGTATTGAGCCAATCTGCTAGATTGGTAGTTCCCTTTTGGAATTGTAAATTGGTAACCTTAAGTACCGACTCAGCTAGCTCTACGTTTTTTTTGTCGTTCTCAACATTTGTTTGGGCCTGTATAAGCTTTGTACTAGCGTTTTCGTATTCTACTTTGTATCTTCCTTCTGTCAACTTCAGATTTTCTTCCGCATTGATATGATTGATTTTTGCTTGTTTATACTGTGTATTTCGTTTATAGAAGTCAAGTATGGGAATACTTAGTTTTAAACCTACCGCAGAATACGGAAGTAGTTCATTATAAGCTGCGTTAAGATTGTCCCCAAAACCAACAGCACCATAACGGAAGTAGGCGGAAAGTTTTGGAAGTCCTTCATATTTGATGCGAGATTGCTCTATTTCCAAAGTTTTTATATTTATCTCGGAAAGCTGGTAATCTATTCTCGAAGCAGGAGAAAATGTATTAGTGTTATTTTCAAGTAAGAGTGGTGTTTCTATTTCTGTTGAAAGATTAATTTTGAGCGGATTACTGATTGGGAAGCCCATTTCATATTTTAATTCGTTTTCTGACAGCTGTAGGTTGCTTTGGGCAACCCTTATTTGTGAAATGGTATTACTGTTGTCTACCTTAACTTTGTCCACATCCTTTTGAAGAGTAACTCCTTTGCTTACTTGTAAGTTATATATTTCAATCTGCTTTTCATAAGTTTCTCTGTTGTGTTCCAATAATTCAAGTTGCTGGTGGAAAATAAAAATCTGGAAATAAGCAATACTTATATTATAAATAATTGCTTCCTGGCTCTGTTCTATATTAAGGTCAGCTCGTTGTTTATTGTATTTGTTAGCTTTCAGCCCAGTTAATAACGACTGGTCATAAATAACTTGGTCCAGTTGTCCTACGAAATTGGAGTTGTATTTTTGTGTTAGTGATACCCTCATTTCATCAGGTCCAAAAATTCCGGCAGGAATTACACTTTGTTGTAATTTCAGGTTATTATCAAGTGTTGAGGTGAGGCTGACACGTGGTAAATAATCGGCAAGTACTTCTTTTGCCCTAGCATCAGCAGCCAGTTTTTCGTTGGCATAGATTGTATTATTACGATTATTTTTTAAACCATATTCTATGCATTGCTTTAATGTCCAATTTTCCTGGGCATTAGTTTTTAGCCAAAAGCTAAAAAAGAATAGTATAACGATCTTTTTACCCATAATAATTTAATTACTTATTAACTTCCTCAATGGAAACTATTATTATATTGAGCTAAAGTAGCCCATAGGGTAATATTTGCTTTTTTTATTATACAAACTCTGCTGGTTTTTATACAAAACGCAGGACAAAAACTAAGAATGCGTTTGGAAAATGTATAAATTTGTAAGTATTAAAGACAATCCAATGAATGAAAAAGTACCTCAAACCTCAACTGAACCTTTACTTGATTATTTTAAAAAAAGAGGTTACCTACTTAATGACTTGGAAATTGGAATGGTAAAAGAAAAGTTCCGTTCTCGCCTATACCGAAAAAGACAGTATGTTTTACAAGAAGGCGATGTGTGTACACAATTTAATTTTGTAGTTAGAGGTTGTCTAAGAACCTATAACATTGATAAGAAAGGTAATCTTCATATTTTACAATTTGGAGCAGAAAATAATTGGATTAATGACTTAGGGAGTTTCCACGGAATGAAACCTTCTAAGTTAAATATTGATGCAATAGAAGACACCGTTGTTTTACAAATAAACCTAGAAGATCTTATTTCCTTATACAAACAATCTCCTATATTCGATCGTATTTTTAGAGTATTGATAGAAAATGGATATATTCATTTGCAAGAACGATTATTACAAAATATAAGTTCAACTGCAGAAGAACGCTATGAGGAGTTTTTAAATCGTTATCCCCACTTAATTAATAGAATTTCACAGGTGCAAATCGCTGCTTTTCTGGGTGTAACTCCAGAATTCTTAAGTCGTTTGCGCAACCAACGTGCCAAAATAAATAAAAATACTTAATCTAGATCAAGACTATTTCTTAAACTATATCATTGGAAAACCTTTCCCCAATGGCTGAACTTTGTACTCACAAATTATAGTTAACAAAAATAGAAATAGTTATGACACAAAAATCAAAAGTTGCAGTTATCGGATTAGGAAATATCGGTACTGCTTTAGCTACCAATCTTGTAAAAGGAAATCGTTCTGTTATTCTAGCGGACAAAACATTTGAAAAAGCAAATACACTTTCTCAAAAACTAGGAAGTCATGTAAAACCAGCAACTATTGCCGATGCAGTTAAAGAAGCAGACATTGTTGTATTAGCCATTTATTTTGATCCAATCAAAGAATTCTTAAAAACTTATGCAACCGAATTAGAAGGTAAAATTATTGTAGACCCTTCAAATCCTATTGGTTTAGATGAAAATGGTGGTTTCAAAAAAATAATTGGTGCAGACGAATCGGCAGGACTAATTCTTTCAACCTTATTACCATCTGGAGCTAAATTAGCTAAAGCATTAGGAACATTGGGTGCTGCATCTTTGGCTGATGCGTCTTTTCAAACTCCAGAAAAAGCAGTTGAATTTTATGCTACAGATGACAACAGCATTGATGCCGAAATTGAAGAATTAATTCGCGATAATGGTTTCGAACCTTTAAAAGTTGGAGGGCTTACTCAATCCATTCGTATTGAAGTATTTGGTGACTTACACGAATTTGGCGCTTTGGGTAAAACTGTTACAAAAAAAGAGGCTCAACAAGTTGTCTAATTAATTATCCCTTTTTAGCTCTGTTTGAAGACAAAAAAACTTCAAGCAGAGTATATTTTTTTTTTTGAGATTCAATACAATTCACTAATTCAATACTATTAATGAATATACACCAAAAAGATAGCGATGGTTTGCTATTAGTTCGTTTTAAATTGAAAGCTGACCACACTAGCGCTTTTGAAAAATGGAAATCAGAAGCAATTGAACGTATTAGTGATTTCAAAGGTTTTATTGATATCACAACAATGAATCAGCTAAAAGACGAAGATTACTATCATATTCTAATCCGTTTTGATACCGAAGAAAATATAATTGCTTGGCTCCATTCTGATGAAAGAAAAAAAATTTTTAATGATTCAGCTATTTCTTGGCTTACAGACCGACAAGAAGTCATTCATAATTGGAATATTTTCTGGTTCAGAATATTTGAAGGAACAAAAAAATGGAAACAATGGGCTGTCACTTTTATTGCGGTTTATCCATTAACCATCATTATACCAATGGTAGTAAAACTAATAGCAAAACTAATTCCTTTATCTTTTTTTGCCGGGATTATCAGTGCTCTTATGATTTCAGGATTTATGATTTTTCTGGTCTTGCCTTTTATACACAACCTATTCAAGAAGTGGTTACATGAGTAAACTATTTCATAAAAAATAACAAACTAAAAATTGAAAAAATGAAAAAAATACTCGTATTACTTCTGTCATTATTAATCTTACCTGCCCATAGTCAGCAAAAAGAATCTCATGCCATGAAGTCATTCATGAGTATTTTTTCACAAACTGGGACTATACCTTATGGCAATAATCCTTCAACTGGTCATTATGCAAATGTGGGCGATGCAAAAATTTACTATGAAATATATGGTAAGGGTAAACCTTTAGTAATTTTACATGGCGGTATTGCTGGCTCTACTTATGAGATGAGAGAATTAATAGATAATTTTTCTAAATACTTTCAAGTTATTGCTATTTCTACAAGAGGTCATGGAAAATCTGGCATAGGTACTAAGCCACATACTTATGAACAAAAAGCGAAAGATGTAGTTACCGTTTTGAATCAAGTAACTAAAGACAGCGTAACGGTATTTGGTTTTAGTGATGGAGGTTATACAGGCTATTACTTAGCAAGTATGTTTCCAGAAAGAGTAAAACAAATGGTTATTATGGGAGCAGCGGAAACACATCCTGGTGATTATAAAATTAATTTAAAGGTAGCCGATATGATGCAATTGGATAAGCCCTATTGGGAACAGCAGTTAAAATTAATGCCCGAACCAAATCGACTACAGGAAATGTTTGACAAAGTGAGTGATGCTACGGCTAAGATGCATATTAGTAACGATTTTTTTGCAACTATCAAGTGTCCAGTTCTAGTTATGGCTGGTAATCATGACCAATTTCTAAATACACAGCGAGTTGTAAACGCCTCTAAAATGATACCCAATGCTGAACTTGCAATAATTCCCAACACCACACATGCAGCGTTTCTTGAAAACTTTCCGGCTGTATGGGTAGTAACAAGTTCTTTTCTCAAATTGCCAGCAAATAATGTTCAACAATCTAAAAAACTAAATAAAATGAATAATACAATAGAACAAATTTTAATGCATCACCTTATTGCTTTTGGAGACAATAATTTAGATGAAATTCTAAAAGATTATACAGAACAATCCGTTATTATGACACCTAGTGGAGCAATAAAAGGATTGACAAATATCCGCAAATTTTTTGAAGATTTTTTTGAAGCAATCCCAACGGGCTCTTCATTTACTATGAAACAAAAAACTATTGAAGGAAATGTTGCTTACATAGTATGGGCAAGTAAATCAAATATAGCAGATATTCCAATGGGGACTGATACGTTTGTTTTTGATGGAGATAAAATCCAATATCACACTGTAGCAGATTTCAGATTTTAAAAAATAATAATCAACTAAAAACACTATTATGGAAATAACAGCCGCTGTTGTAAAAGAAAAAGGCAGCAATTTTGTACTAGAAAAAGTTAATCTTGAAGCACCAGGTGCTGAAGAAGTTTTGGTAAAAATTGTGGCTACAGGTATATGTCATACTGATATGGTAGCTCGTGATTTTGTAATGGGATCCCCAAATTTTCCAGTTATTCTGGGGCATGAAGGCTCTGGAATTATAGAAAAGGTTGGTGTAGATGTACATCATTTGAAAGTTGGCGACCACGTTGTGCTTACATATGGATTTTGTGGCGAATGTGACATTTGCCGTACTGGAAATCCTGCCTATTGCTATGAGTTTTTTCAGCGCAATTTTTCAGGAGCCACAGTAGATGGTCATCATCATCATCATGATCATAATGGAACTGCTATCAACGATAATTTCTTTTCGCAATCCTCTTTTGCTACTTATGCAATAGCCCATAAAAATAATGTAATTGCGGTTCCAAAAGATGTGCCTTTAGAAATTTTGGGACCATTAGGATGCGGTATTCAAACGGGTGCTGGAGCGATTATCAATACATTACGTATAAAAGTTGGAAGTTCGGTAGTAATAAGTGGAGCTGGTGCTGTAGGATTATCAGCCGTTATGGCTGCAAAAGCATCTTCCGCAACGACAATTATCGCTGTTGATATTAATGAAGAACGACTTGCATTTGCTAAGGAACTAGGTGCTACCCATTCCATCAATTCACTTACCGAAAATGTACCGCAACGCATTCGCAAAATATTACCAAATGGTGTTCAGTATGGTGTTGATACAACAGGACGCAATGAAGTAATTAACAACACTCTTAATAGCATGGCTCCAGTTGGCGAACTTGCCATAATTGGAGTTGCTACTAAACCACTTGAACTAGCAACAAACATATTTCTTACTAAGGGATACAAAATAAAATTTGTAAACCAAGGAGATAGTGTTTCGGAGGAATTTATTCCAAAGCTTATAAAGATGTATCAAAATGGGCAATTCCCTTTTGATAAACTAATAAAAAAATACGCTTTTGAAGATATTAATCAAGCTGTTGAGGATTCTGAAAAAGGAAAAACTATTAAATCCGTTTTACTAATCGGAACATATAAAGATTAACCTGAATTATTTTATTATACACCCTACAAATCAATTCTAAAGCCTGTTTTAAATTGTGTAGGGTTAGTTTTCTCAAAATGGAAAGAAAAAAATTTTTACAAACTATGGCATTATTACCTTTAGGAGCAGCAGCAATGAAATTAAATTCTTTATACGCTATTTCTCAAAAATTTGAGCCAACTGAAAGAATGCCTGTTTTATTTTTAGGCCATGGTAATCCTATGAATGCTATTGATACAAATATTTTTACTCAAGGTTTTGAATCCATTGCCAAAACTTTACCCAAACCCAATGCGATACTTTGTATTTCTGCTCATTGGGAAACAAAAGGTACTTATGTTACAGCTATGGAAAATCCAAAAACCATTCATGATTTTGGTGGATTTCCACAAGCACTATTTGATGTTCAGTATCCTGCACCGGGTAGTCCAATTTTAGCAAAGGAAATTAAAAAGAGTATATCCTCAATTAATGTAGAATTAGATTATGATTGGGGGCTTGATCACGGAACATGGTCAGTGATTAAATTTTTATATCCAAAAGCAGATATACCTATAATTCAAATGAGTATTGATTATTCACAACCCGCTTCCTATCATTATGCGCTAGCTAAAGAACTTGCTTCCTTGCGAAGAAAAGGCGTACTGATAATTGGAAGTGGAAATTCTGTACATAACTTAGGAACAGCTGCATGGGATAAAATGTCAACACCTGGTTATGCTTACGAATGGGCAACAATTGCAAATGAAAAAATTAAAGACTTTATAATTAAAGGAGATCATAATTCATTAATTAATTTTGATAAGCAAGGTAGAGAAATGCTTCTTGCTGTTCCAACACCTGAGCATTATCTACCAATGATTTATTCTTTAGCATTACAAGAAAAAGATGAACAAGCAGTTTTTTACAATGATTCCATTATAGCAGGTTCGCTCAACATGCTTTCTATAAAATTTGAAAAAATCTAATGAAAAATTTAATTTGGCTCCTTTTATTATTTATACCATTAACTCTATTAATTACAAGCTTTATGAAGACAACTCAACACACAAAAACTTCATTATATTATTTAGTACGGCCTCCAAAAATAAAAACAGAAAATCCACCATTACTTTTATTACTTCATGGTGTAGGTGGAAATGAACAGAATATGTTTTCTTTCGCTAACGAATTGCCCGGCGAATTTCTTGTGGTATCTGCTCGAGGGCCATTAATACTTGGTTCTAATAGTTATGCTTGGTTTACGGTTAACTTTTCAAATGGTCGCCCTATAATTAATGAAAAACAAGCCGAAAATGCCAGAGTTTCAATACTTGAATTTATCCAAGATTTGAAGTCAAAAGAAAAATTTGATGAGAAAAATGTGTTTCTAATGGGATTCAGTCAAGGAGGAATTATGAGTTATAGCACTGCACTTACTGAGCCAGAAAAAATAAAAGCTATTGCTGTTATGAGTGGAAGACTATTGCCAGAGGTCAAACCATTAATTGCTTCTAACGAAAGGCTATCTAAATTAAAGGTTTTTATCGCTCATGGTTCTCAAGACAATGTTTTACAAATACAATATGCTTATGATGCATTTGATTATTTAAAAACAAAAGGTATTGCTCCAGAATTTAATGAATATAATGAAGATCATACAATAAATTCATCGATGCTTGCTAATGTTAAGAATTGGCTTAAAAAGGAATACTTGACAAACTGACAATAAATATTTAAAAAAACATTTTAAACTTTAAAGTAAATTCAATTAGATGTTTAATAAAATGAATAATTATTAAGTCGATTTAAGAAAAGATAAGATTCAATTGTAACTAATGTGAAGTATTTAATAATCTTATTTTTTCTTACCTAAAACCGTAAAAGGGTTAAATGATACACCTAGATTAAAATAGAATGTTGTGTTTGGGTTTATCTCATAAACTGCTTCTTTAAATGAATCTTCTTTTCTAAATAACCTTCCAGAAGGAGTTAGTTTCATCCCTGTTTTTCCTGTAAACACAAAATCACCAATAGCATGTTCATATATTAAGCCCGAATTAATATCTAATTGCCTATACTCAAATCTTTGCGACGTACCGTCTATATTATAAAGATAGAATGATGTTCTGTCCAACTCTGTTCCTAAGGATACTCTTCCAGCATTGAAAACATTTTTTCTAAGGTAAATACTTTTTGGAAGTGTAATATCTGCAATCAGTCCATTGTTGAATTTAAATTCGTAGGTAAAAATTGGGACTACAGGTGTTTGAGCACTTGGATCTATATTGACCAATAATCCAACAGTCATTTTTGTTTTTTGATTGGCCTTTAAGACTATTACACCTGTTAACAAGCCTTTGACTCTTTCAAAATGTTGGTCACTACCATCAACAATTATACTCGAAGAGTAGATTGTCCTCTTTTTAAACAATGTTGAAAAGTATGAAAAATTTAAAGACGAAGACAAATAATGGAAATCGTCATCAAGTGTTGTAGCATTTTCAGTAAATGGATCAACCATATTGGCTTCTACACTGGTATATCTATAATTTAAAGTGGCACCTAATAACCATGTTTTTCTTTTTATAAAATTGAAATTGGCACTAATCTTAGCCTGTGAGAAGCTTTCAACCCTACTTTCTGGCAAGGAGGTATTTCCTCGTTCTGAGGTAAAATTGTATGGAGCAGAATGCGTAAATTCGATATTGAGTGGGCGAACAATTGCAAGTTTGTCAGCTGCATAAACAATGGTGCGTTTTGGGATATTAAGACTATCTTTGTTGCTTTTTGAAATGGTATCTGTTTTTTGAGAAAAACCCTCAACGGAGAAGAGTAAAACTCCCAGTAATAAAACTACTTTTTGTATCATTTTCATATAGACTATTTTAAAATTTTAATTGTTGATTGTGAAAAATTGAAATAAAAAACTTTATCGTATAAACTGTTAATCTTGTTTCTTTCTATAAATTCTTGGCTATCTATTAAATCATCGTCAAAAAAGCTTTTTACCACAAGAACGAACCATAACTCTTTGATGTTTAATAAATTTATTATATCCTTCAAGTTACTTTGTTGATAAAACCATCTATCGAATGAATATCTAGTATTGTAAAGTAGGTCGCAGAAATAAATGCCTTTTTTTACGCCATCTTCTTCAATGAGATTAATTGGATGGGAATAACCAATTATATTTAAAGACTGCTTGTAGGTTTTGATGAAATGACATAGGTCAAAAACCTGAATTATTTTCTCTTCAAGCTCTTCTTCTGTAAATCGAGGATCATCCATTATTTGTGAAGCTAATTCCTGAAGCATATCTGAAATTTATAAGTCGTTTATTATTAAAAGGACAAATTAAAAGATAATAATAAGAAGCTTTTTCATTTTTATACAAACCCCATTACATTTTATACTAAAGCCCTTTTAGGTAAGATTTGGTATGTATAGAGATGCGTTTTGTATAATTTCTTTCAATCGTTGAGGTGTTCATCCTATCTTTGTTTAACTTTTAATTTTTTGGAAAACTATGAGATACAACAAAATGGAGGTTCAGAATACTAAGATTATAAGCTTTATAGTGGACTACACTTATAGGTTGTTACGCCATGCTATACTTTTGTTAAGCCTCTTAATCATTATTTTCTTTTCTGATTGGCTGTCTGAGTATTCTGGTACTTATATGTATTACAGATTATTATGTGTATTTAGTGTTCTGATGACCATGTTCTATATAAACATGTATATCTTAGTTCCTAGATTTTTTTTTAAGGGTCAATACATTTTTTACTTGGTATTGTTGTTTCTTCTTGTAATGCTTGGTACTATAATAATGTCAACTCTATTGAATTTATATTTAGATTCCAATAATATTATAGCTAATCAACATAATAAAGAAAACTACAGAGCATCGTTTGAAGGTATAGTAATATTACCCCCTTTTATATTAGTAACTACTATGATAAAGTTATTTCAGAGATGGATCAGGGATAATGAAAGTATAGCTGAATTAAGAAACCTTACCTTAACCATGGAACTTAATGAATTGAGAAATCAGATTAACCCTCATTTTTTATTTAATATGCTTAACGGTATTAAAGCTCTTGTACGAACTGATCAAGAAAAAGCTGCTACGGTTATAATGCAACTATCTGAGTTTCTGCGTTACCAACTCTATGAAAACAATGAAGAAAAGGCATTACTCAAATATGAAATTGATTTTTTAACGAACTTTCTCGAACTGGAAAAAATAAGAAGAGACAATCTATTGATAGCCATTACAAGCAATATAAAATCTCAAGTAACAAATAACGTAATTCTACCCCCAAACCTATTTACAATTTTTGTAGAAAATGCTGTTAAGCATAGTGTAAATATTAGTGGATATGAGTCTTACATTCGTATCAATATAGAGGTAAAAGGTGATATTTTTTATTTTGAATGTGTAAACTCAAAAGACCAGGATTATGAACCTCTTTTATCAGATAAAAAAAGTGGCGGATTAGGGCTTGTAAACATAAAACGCCGTCTTGAACTTTTGTATGGAGAAAATCATACTCTTGATATAGAATCGACAAAATCTGAATATAGTGTTAAACTAACGATACCTTTATGAACTGTATAATAGTAGATGATGAGCCATTGGCCCGAATAGAAATGGAGGCACTAATTAAGGAAGTGTCGGACATTACAATACTTGGTAAGTTTGCGAATGCTCCGAGTGCTCTTAAGTTCCTAGAGAACAATGAGGCAGATTTAATTTTTTTGGATATTGAAATGCCAATGGTATCAGGATTGGAATTTGCCACACAATTACCAAAAAATACCTTAATCATTTTTACTACTGCATACCCTCAATATGCATTAAAAAGCTATGAGCTGGACGCTATTGACTACCTGCTGAAGCCTATTGAAAAATCTCGTCTGGAAAAAGCAATTGACAAAGCAAAGTTGTATGGAAAACTGCTTTCAGAAGAAACAGGGAAGAATATAATAGAAAGCAATACGGCGGATTTTTTTATTATCAAGTCAGATCGCAGATTTCATAAAATCAACTTTGCTGACATCAAATATATTGAAGGACTGAAAGACTACGTGGTAATATATACCAGTAACCAGAAACTGATTACCGCGATGAACCTAAAGACCATTCACCAGAAAATCCCGGAGCACATTTTTATAAGAGTGAGTAAATCTTACGTAGTCAATATTAATTGTATAAATTCATTTGACCACCATACTATTAATGTTGGTAAAAATGAAATTCCTTTAGGTGATGTATATAAAAAAGACTTTTTTAATGTATATATAGATAAAGCTACGAATCCAGATGAATTAGGTTAAAATAATATAAAAGGCTTAGTTGACTTTCACTTTCTATACCTTGACTTATTTGTAAAAAAAAGACTGTCCAAATGGACAGTCTTAATCAAACTGGTTTTAATTTTACTACAATAAATATATAACTATACAGTTCAATACACAGTCAAGAATATAAGATGAAATTTCAACATAAAATTTCTCATTAAAAACAACCCTAAAAGATTAAATAAAAAACAAAATGTAATAAACATTTTTCAAAAAAACTTAATCCTTTAGAGAAGTTTAATTATAATTTTAAATAACTAATTTGGTGTAGTAGTTGGTACAATACGAACATTAGCAACATACATTTGGAAGTTTGTCAATGCCTGAGGTGTGTGACCATCAGCATTCATATCAACATTAGCAAATGCAATCATAGCTTCAAAATTGCCAGTTGTTGTTGTTGTAATATAACTACCTAAAGTACCTAACGCTAAACTTGGAAAATCACTAAATTTTATAGTAATCGTTCTCCACCCATTTGTAAAAGTATAAGGAGTAGTAGTTGTCCAAGGAGCTACATTATAAATATATTGAGCATTTTTACCACTATTATTTTTATTCATTTTAAATGCTATAACACCTGAATTCCAAGGGGTTTTCATATACAAATCAAATTGGATAGCTAAATTTTCTAATTTAGAAGCCGTAGTTATTGCACCATTTGAATTGGCTATAATCTTATTAATTCCTTTGTATGCATAAAACTTAAAAAAGTTGGAACTGATACTAGTACTAGTTGTAGTTGCTATATTTTTAGCTACCTCAGGTATTGCTATAATATTATCAGGATTATTTGTAAGCCCAGTAAGCGCAGCAATCTGAACTGGATCAGAATATACTTTTGCATTAGCGTATGTATATACCCCTGTTGAAGAAGGCACCATAACATCTGTTTCTAGAAAAGTCTTCAAAAATATACCTTGAGTATAGAACATATACGATGGAGAATAATAGATATCACCATCGGCAACAATTCTAATTGCTCCACTTACACTACCAACTCCAGCAGGTACTGTAACTTCTATTCTTTTATCATTAACAATAGTGTAATCAGTTGCTGCAACCTCTCCACTTGGTCCTGGAAAATAGATTTCAGTTGTAGCATCCAAATAAAGCCCATCAAGATAAATTTTTTCACCTGGTTTTGGTAATGTATAAGAAACACTATTTATACCAGGCATTTTATTTTTATCTTTAAATTTAAAATCTCTATAAGTATACTCTCCATGAGTTGTAACAATACGAATTGTATTTTTTATTGCCTCATCAGTAATTTCTCTTTCAATTGGAACACCAGACGGTACCTGAAAAGTAATATATTTACTTGTATTAAGAATAGGCGAAAAAGTTGCCTTAACATTATTACAATATATTTCTTTTAAACCATCAAAACCACTACCCTCTAAACGAATCCATTGAGTAGTAAAACAAGAATTAATCTGGGTACTTTCAACACCATTTGTGTTTGACCATACGCTATTAATTATAACACTTTCATTTTCATTATCCTTTTCACAGGAAGCAAAAAACAATGGAAACAACATTAACAACAGAAAAAACAACTTTTTGTCAATTATTTTCATTTTTACTAATTTTAAAAATTAAACTTAACTGGTTCCTGATTCAACAATGGATTCTTACTTGCATCAACTTGTGGGTAAGGCAATCCCCAGATATTATCTTTTGCATCAACCGAATGAACATAAGTTGCAGAACCTAAATCATGAACTGCTTCTCTAGCTACAACTGTAGACGCACGAGGTGAATTTGTAAACCCTCCTGTAGCTGCTAATCTTACAGGATTATAGGTATAATGATACCAAACATAATTGGTAAGTTCAGTTAATGCATCTGAATCCTTCAGCTTATTATTTAAATAATTTTTAACCCAATCCATGTCATAGAAAGATCTACGTACAATATCTTGCCAAAAAAGACCTTCCATAAAAAACTCCATACGACGTTCTTTAAACAAATCGTTTCTAGTAACACTTGTTTTTGCAACATAATTAGCTATGTTCAATGAAAATGCACGTTGTCTAACAGCATTAAAACGTTGAACAGCAAGAGCATCAGATGTAGAACTGTTAGTTCCCATAACAGCTTCTGTATACATTAAATAAACTTCAGCCATACGCATAACCGGAGTCATCAAACCAGAATTATTATTAATTGCAATCCCTCCGGTATCTTCTTTACTTCCTACAACAAATTTCTTAATATTACATTTTTCATTTGTTACGGTCCAGCTTTTTGCTGCAGTATGAGTTGCTAAATAATTATAGTTTTCAGTAGCTACAAAAATATTTCCTCTCATCCTAGACTTAGCACCATCTAAAACATATAAATGTAAAATATCATATCCACAAAAAATACTACCACCATATGCATTCAAACCATTTGTTAGAGTTGTACTTCCTGCTAATGATTGCTGACGAGTATTTCCTAACCCATATACTGTAGAAGTAGGTATTACTTGTATTGAAAAAAGAGATTCTTTATTATTATTATTTTGAACTTTAAATAAATCTTCATAATCAGCTAATAAACCATATGAAGCGGAACCTTCAGTCAAAATATTATTTGTTAATACTTTTGCTTTATCAAAATAGAATTGAGCCAAAGTAGTATTACTCGCAATTGCATTTCTATCTAAATAATCTTGTGAAAAATTATTTCCCATTGCATAATTTGCTGCAGTAAGACAAACACGAGCTAACATTCCTTCTGCACTATATTTAGTAACTCTCCCTTTATCATCTGAAGTAGGAAGCCATTGTACAGCATACTCTAGATCATTGATAGCAAATTGAATTACATCTTCAAATCTGTTTGGATACACTTTTGGAGAAAGTACCAATGAATTAGGACTATCAATAATTGGCACATCATGCCAAACCATTGCTAAATACCAATATGCAGTTCCACGCATAAAACGTGCTTCAGCCTCACATGCATTAATTTTTGCTTCATTATCTACATGTAATCTTACATTTGGAGCATAATCATTAATAACATAACTCGATTGTGCTGAAATGTTATATAATGAACTCCACAAATTACTTAATCCTGCTGTACTACTTGTTTCTGAAAATCCTGCAAAGTTAGCGTAGGTACTACTAGTAGCATCAGCTAATAAATTATTTGCTCGTCCATCACAAACCTCGTAACTACTTTGATTAAACCCGAACCAAGGAGCTGTATAAAGATTGGCAGTTGTATTTCGTAAATCAACTAAAGTAGTAATAGATTCTGCACCTTGTTTTTGAGTATCAGATTCAACATCGAGAAAATCACTACATCCTGTAAAGAGAACTACTCCAAACAGAATAGCTATTTTGTTTAATATCTTTTTCTTTTTCATAATAACTACAATTAAAATGTTAAATCAATTCCGAATGTATAAATGCGAGGAGGAGGAATACGCCCTACATCAACACCATAAAACAACATACTTTGACCTAAGAATGAATACTGAGATTGTGTAGCTCCAACTTCAGGATCAAAACCTTTATATTTTGAAAAGGTATAAACATTTTGAAGATTAGTATAAACTCTTAAAGCATCGATTTTGAATTTTGAAAGAACTTTTTTAGGAAATGAATATCCAAATGAAATATTTTGCAATCTTAAGAACGAACCATCTTCAACAAAACGTGTACTTACAGCAGAGTTGTGATTTGGATCTTGAACACCTAAACGAACTTGATCTGAACTAGCCCCTGGAAGAACATATAAATTCCAAATATCATTATTATTTGTATTTCCATCTAAGTAGCCAATTTTTACATAATTAGCCGTATTTACGCTTAGATTTCCAGTACTTCTAGGATCATCAATACGTCTTCTTAACCAGTTCATAACATCTCCACCTTGCGAACCATAAAAGAATACAGACATATCAAAGTTTTTATATTTGAATGAATTTGTAATTCCATAAGTAAATTTTGGTAATGGATTGCCAATATTTGTCATATCGGCATCATTAATAATACCATCACCATTCACATCTTTATACAGTAAATCTCCAATATAAGAAGATGAAGGTAAGTTTGTAGCTGTGTTATTAATTACTGTTCCTTTTTTATAAGATACAGTTGCAACATTTACCGTACTCGTTCCATCTCCATTGTCTACTAAGAAATCTGAAGCTGAATTAATACGTCCTATAACTTTATACCCATAGAATTGACTTATAGGATTACCTACAGATGTACGAGTTGCGGTTGAAGTCACCCCTCCTAACTGATAGGTTTTATCAATAAAAGAAGTACCCTCATTCATTTTTGAAACTTCATTTCTGTTTAAGCTAAATGTAAGGCCGGATTTCCAGCTAAAATTAGGCTTATCAATATTTACAGTATTTAAAGTTAACTCAATACCTTTGTTTTTCATCGATCCAATGTTATACCATGGTGAATCAGCAGTTCCATCTGTAATATATGATTCTCCTGTGGCACCTAAATAGGACGGAAGTTCTAATCTTAATAACAAATCATCTGTTTGTTTTATATATGCTTCAGCAATTAATTCAACTCTATTATTAAATAAGTTTAAATCAAGTCCAACATTCCATGATTTGGTTGTTTCCCAAGTAAGATTTGGATTTTCAATATTAGCTGTTTCAAGTGAAGACCCCCAATTTGATTGTAAAAACTGTAACATTCTTTGGTAAGCATAAGCACTAGAAACATTTGCATTACCTACTTCTCCATAACTCAAACGAAGCTTAAGATTATTTATAACATCTTTGTATTTAGAAAAGAATTTTTCTTCTGAAACACGCCATGCAAATGCAGCTGAAGGAAACACCCCTCCTCTTTTTCCTCTTGCAAATCTTGAAGATTGATCATAACGAAGAGTACCGGTAAATTGATATTTATTATCAAAACTATAAAACCCTCTTCCAAAAAATGAAAGAAATTTTCTAGGGTTATTAATATCAGTTCCTGAATTAGTATCAAAATTAGGATCACCAGCATCAATTCCATCTAAATCACTAGAACCATACAAACGTTCTGCTGATAAGACACTTCCTTTTGAAGAAATAACTTCATGACCTAACATAAGGGAAGTTTTATGTTTCTTATTGAAAGTTTTTTCAAGATTTAAGATGTTTTTCCACCCCCAATATGAATTAAATGTTTTAGTTCTACTTGTTTGCGCATATGCATTTGAAGAGGCTCCAAATTGATATTGAGGACGAAAATATTTATAATTATCTAACCCCAAATCAGCTGTAAACTCAGTCCTAAAATTAATCCATTTAGCCGGTTTATACAATAAATACAACGACCCTCTTGTATCAATATCTTCATTGTCACGATTTGTTATCTGAGCCATTGCATAAGGATTTGTAAAATCTCTAATTTCACTATCAGCTAAATCAGGCCCTCCATAGCTCCCATCAGCATTAACAACCATCACTTCAGGAGATTGGTATAATGAATTTGGAATAATATCCCAGCTAGCAATACCAGATTCTTGTTTAGAATAACTACCATTAATAGTCGTTCCAATTCGTAACCACTCTCCTAAATTAGTTTCATTTGTTAACCTTAATGTTGTTCTTTCAAATTTTGAACTAACAGTTACGCCATCCTGATTTAAATGTCCAAGAGACATAGTGAAATTTGATACTTTATTACCGCCTCGAACCGATAAATTATAACTTTTCATTGGTGCACCTCTAAATATAGCATCTTGCCAATTTGTTCCTTTACCTAAAGTTGATGGATTGCTAAATTTATCTTTTATCTTGGTAGGATCAATAACCAATTGACGGGCATTAAAATGCTTTGCATATTGTCTTAAGTCCATCATATCTATGTTTCTGGACAATTCTTGATACCCATAATATGAATTAAAACTCACCTTTGTAGCACCATCTTTACCCTTCTTCATGGTAATTATAATAACACCATTAGCCCCTTGAGCACCATAGATAGCAGTTGCAGACGCATCTTTAAGAACTTCTAAACTTTCTATATCATTTGGATTGATATTAGCAAGAACATTGGAAGTATTTGAACCTGTTTCGCCACTGATAATAACACCATCAATCACATAAATAGGTTCATTAGTACCATTCAAAGAATTTACCCCACGAATTTGTACCGAAGTACCTGCTCCAGGCACACCCGAATTTTGAGTCATTTGCAAACCTGCAACACGTCCTTGTAATACCTGATCAAGTGTTGTAGCAACTGACTCTTCAATGCTTTTTGCCCCTATAGAAACTACAGACCCTGTTAAATCTGACCTCTTCATTGTTCCGTATCCAACAACCACAACTTCTTCAAGAGTAGTTTGATCTGAAGCCATAACAACATTAACTACAGCTTGTCCATTTACTTGTTTTTCAATAGTTTTAAAACCTACACTACTAAAAACCAATACTGCATCTGCAGATGGCAAATTAATTTTATATTTTCCATCAAAATCAGCTACTGCACTAATTTTAGAATCTCCCTTAACCTTTACAGTAACACCTGGAATTGGCATCCTATCATCTGCCGAAGTAATTGTTCCCGAAACAGTAACTTGCTGACTGCTTTTATTTTTCTCAACAGTTAAAAAAGGCAAAGATGCACTTCCTTCACTAGCCAACAATGTGTTAGAAAACAAAAACTGAAACAAAACTCCCATTACCACGAACTTAACTTTTCGCGGAATTTTTATTAATTGTCTTTTCATATTAATATTTTTGACATTTTTTAATTTATTACAAATTAGAACTTACTTTTTGCCATATAATCCCCCAACTATAAATATTTTATTCAAGCACTAAACAAACAGCGTTTGAGTAATTTAATTTCCTTCAATAGTAAGATGATTTTACGGCAACACTTATAAAAATTAACTCCAATAGAAATCAAAAAACTCTAAATGGTGAAAATTTTAAAAAATTGGTTATTTCATAGGCTTTATTGGTTTGTTTATTTGTTAGTTTATAGTGTTTAAAATGGTTATTTACTTAACTTTTCAAAACATTTTTGAAAATATTTTTCTTTTTAAAAGAAACTAAGTCTTCCTGTTTTTTCGTGTTTTTCATTTGGCTTAATAAATCAGTTATTTAATTTTTGTATTAAAACTACACCTCTTTAAAGTTGTAATTTTTGAAAAAGCCGAAACAACCAATCTCGGCTTTTAATAATCAAACTACACTAACCAAATTTTATTTAAAAACTAAAAATCTCCAACACAAATCCTGCTCTACCTTAATTAACATATTAAGAAAACATTAAGAACTAAGCAAATGTAAAATAAAATTACACAACACACAACCGATTGCGCTTTTATTTTTAAAAAAAACAGAAATTAAATTCACATACAATATTTATAACGCTAGTTAATTATCAATTCTATAATAGAGTAACAAATAAACTAACATAACTTAATTATCGCTTGCAATAACTTTTTGTTAAAAAAAGAGAGAAGCTTAAATATATTCACAATTATATACAATGACTATGTTAAATATTTACGAATAATAATACTCAAGATAAAATCAACCTATTAAGAACTACTGAATTTACAATTCATAAAATCAAAAAGATAACAGTATTAAAACTCTATTATCCTTCATTATTTTATAATACAATACTGCAAAATATTTAAAATTTTACATGATACTATCATTAAAAATATAATTATTTCATCCATTAGTTAGTTTTAAAATTCCAAGTCTGTCCAATTGTCTCACCTCCCATATTATCTTTCACAACAACCTTCCAATAATAAATCGTTGCAGATAGCAAAGAACCAGTATTAAAAGAAGTCGTTGAGATTCCATTTGCAACTTTTGCCGTCGGAGGATTAACAGTTCCTAGATAAACATCATAAGAAAGAACATTACCAGTATCAACATCAGATGCAGACCAACTTAAAGTAGTTGTCGTACCGGCAATTAAACTATTATGTACTGGCGTAAACAGTTGAGGTAAAAAAGGCATATGATTAGTCTGAGCGAAATCTTCAGTATAAAAACTATAAGTTGATGAATAACTGCTTGATGCATTTTTACTATCTGTCGCCCTCACTCTCCAGTAATAAGCAGTTGCTTTATTCAACGTAGCTGTTTGAATTGGCAATGCACTTTGAGTTGTTTGAACAACTTGTGTAAATTGATTATCAGTAGCTATTTGCAACTGATAAGTAATTGGATCATTTTGAGCATCAGTAGAAGCATTCCATTGAAAACTAACTACATTATTAATACATTGATTATTATTTGCAGGAACGGTCAATATAGGGACAGTTGGTGCTGAATTTTTAGGAGGACTTGCTAGTACATCATTCCCCCCATCACAATAAACTAATAACAAACCCACAAAAATCGTATAAATATACTTTCTCATATTTTTAATATTTTATAATTTTCACACTCACTAAATTATCCAAATACACTTTTACCAAGTACACTCCTGTTGTCAATCTCCCTAAATCAAGTTGTATTACATGATTAACTATAATATAATTAGCTTTAGATACTAATTGCCCACCTGAAGTATATAATTCAACATTTACTTCATTTTTAGTAGTTGGTGCAAAAATCTCAACCAATCCATGCGTTGGATTCGGGAAGGCCACTATATTTTCCGACAACCCCATAATACTTTTAGAATAAACACCTTCACAATCTTTAGCTGTTTTCACTTCTAATAAATCACCTTGTTGTACACTTACTGTAAAATTTGAAACTGCAGTTTCAAATTTTTTATCACCATTAACATATATTTGATATGGTGCCGTTCCTTCTGTAATTTCTACTGCTACTTTATCAGAAGAAATTGTAGTTTTTCCTGTTACACTTCCTGCACTAGCAATGTTTACTGAAAAGCATTGTTCAAAAGACTTACCAGTAATAGTTATACATACCGGATATGTTCCTGGAGCTAAACTAGATACCGTCAAACTATTACCAACTAAAGGATAATTTACACCATTTATATTAGCCACATAATTATAATTTTCTAATGCATTAATAATGATTTCTCCATTGTTTTTATTAACACAAGTTTCTGATTTAGATTCAATTGAAAAATTATTACTAGCCAAACTAAAAGGAACAATTGTAATGTTCACCGTAACAACATTGCTATTAGAAGTACCATCATTAGCTTTATAAGTAAAACTATCCGATGTTGTTTCTGAACCATTATGCACATAGGTAAAAGTTCCATCACTATTAAAAGTCAATATCCCATTAGTTACATTAGAAACAAGTGCAGCCGTTAATGAATTATTTTCAGCATCAGTATCATTTGCAAGGACATTTGTTTCTCCTCCAACTAATGTATTTGTAGTAGCACCTTCAGAAACTGAAATTTGATCAAATACTGCAACAGGTGGATTATTTTGAATTTTCTCAAAATTTTCTAATTCTTTAACTGTAAAGCTTTCTGTACCAGAGCCAAAAACAAATTTATCTATCTGTATTCCATTTTCTCTGCCTCCTATTTGGAACGTTTGCGTAAATGCACCATCAACAACATTAAAT
>NZ_JBBYHU010000033.1:0-49387 GCF_038289905.1 Flavobacterium flavipallidum
TTTGAGAAACACTTTGGCGTCAAAGCTCGGGCGTCCTTCGGTCTTGATGGTTTTGGCCTTAAAACCAAGCGATTCCAGAGAGATATGCTCAACAAAGGCTTCTATGAAACGAACGGGATTGTCTGGTGAAATTCTGTCTTCCAGACTGCTGATTTGTAACTGTTGGCGGGAGATTCCTGATATGTGTTCCATCCTTAAAAATACGAAAAATCTGCTTTTTATAAAACTATTTTATATATTTGTTTGAAACAAAAACGGAAGTTTTTTCACAGACTGACGTTGGGTGCAAGGCTAAACCGACATTTGTGCAAATATCAACGGGCTTACAAAACGGAAAACCAAACCTACCCACCACCCGACAAAAATCAATGACCTACTATTTGGATACAACTTCGCCCGATTTAGATACTTTTTACTGTGACAACATTCTGACCTTTGCAACTCACATTCAAAGTAAATTTTATGAGCATCAAAAAAGTAAATTTAGGAAGTCAGGGCCTTGTTGTTCCTGCAATCGGACTTGGCTGTATGGGTATGACAACCATTTCTGGAAATAATATCTACGGAAAAGCAGATGAAAAGGAAAGCATTGCTACAATTCATCGTTCGCTTGAATTGGGAGGAAATCTTTTAGACACAGCAGATATGTATGGTCCTTTGCTTAACGAAAGATTGATTTCAAAAGCAATTAACGGAAACAGAGATAAATACATTATCGCCACCAAATTTGGTTTTGAAGTTAATGCCGAAGAGCAAATGACAGGAAAAATTAACGGTACTAAAAATTATGTAAAAAAAGCCGTAGAGCGTTCTTTAAAGAATTTAGGGACAGACTACATTGACCTATATTATTTACACCGTTTGGACACCAACACACCTATTGAAGAAACCGTAGAAGCAATGAGCGAATTGGTAAAAGAAGGCAAAGTAAAATACATAGGCCTTTCGGAAGTTAGCTCTGAAACCATCAAAAAAGCACACGCAATTCACCCAATTACTGCGGTGCAATCCGAATACTCATTGTTTGAAAGAGAAATTGAAGAATTGGCAATTTTAGACACACTAAAAGAATTGGAAATTAGTTTAGTTGCGTATTCGCCAATTGGCAGAGGATTTTTGAGTGGAGAAATTCAAAGGCCAGAAGATTTTGCCGATGATGATTTTAGAAAATATTTTCCGAAATATACAGGCGAACAATTTTACAAAAATTTAGACTTGGTAAAAGAAATTAAAAAAGTCGCTTTAGAAAAAAACATTACGACTGTACAACTTGCATTGGCTTGGATTATTGCCAAAGGACATTTACCAATTCCCGGCACAAAACGAGTAAAGTATGTAGAAGAAAACATTGCATCAACCAACATTTCACTGACAGAAGAAGACCTAAACCGATTGGAAAGCATTATCCCATTAGGAACACAAACAGGTGCAAGATATGATGAAGCAGGAATGAAAGGTGTAAATTTGTGATTAATAAAAGCAACGGATAAATTTAATTGCTTATCCGTTGTTTTTTTCTTAAATTAACTCAATGAAAAATAACGCACCATATTTTTTGAACTCTGTTTCAGGGCTTCATACTTTATTGAAAATCAGAAAGCCAACGCACCCTTTGGTAAGTGTTGTAAATCTTGACGACATTGCTTTTGAAAATTCTGACGAAATAAAAACGATTGTCTATAATTTCTACACTGTTTCTTTGAAGAAAAATTTTGACGGAAAAATAAAATACGGACAACAATATTACGATTTTGACAACGGAATAATGACCTTTCTTACACCTAAACAAATGTTTTCGGTGGAACGAGGAAGTTCATCAAAAGTTGAAGGTTGGATGCTTGTTTTTCACCCTGATTTTATTCAGAATTATGAATTAGGAAAGCGAATAAAAGAATACGGATTTTTCTCTTATGCAACTAACGAAGCATTGCACCTTTCAGACAAAGAAGAAACAGTTATTTCGGGACTAGTGCAAAACTTGCAACAAGAAATTGAAGCAATGATAGATAATTACACACAAGACCTTGTTGTTTCACACATTGATTTGTTGCTGAGCTATTGCAACCGTTTTTACAATCGTCAGTTTATTACACGAAAAAAAGCGTCAGACGATTTGTTTTTGAAGTTTGAAAAATTGTTGTTAACATACTTTCAAAATGAGATTTCAGGGTTGCCAACCGTTCAATATTTTTCCGAAAGATTATTTGTGTCGCCCCATTACCTAAACGATATGCTGAAAAACTTAACGGGACAAACCACACAGCAACATATTCAAAACCAACTCATAGAAAAAGCAAAAGAACTTTTGTCAATTACAAAATTATCTGTTTCGGAAATCGCTTATCAGTTGGGTTTTGAATATCCGCAATCGTTCAGCAAGCTGTTTAAAAACAAAACCAACCTGACACCATTGGAATTTAGGCAGTCGTTTAACTGAAACTAAAAGTTGTAGATGAGCAGACGAAAACGCTTGACAAAATGCCCAGCACCCAATCGAGTAGACGGCTCTGCCAGTAACTGACAGAGTGCGCCTCTCAAATATTTATATCCCGACCGCGCGGATTTGCAATCAATGTCTCGCTTGGATAGCGCGGATTTGCATCTTAAATCCGCGCTATCTTCACGAAAAAGATTACTGCAAATCTGAGCTATCCCATCGCTCGGATACACATAAGCGTTAGTAATAATAATTTTGGGCGTTTACTGAAAAAACCTATCTTTGATAATATCAAATGATAGCATCAATGAAACCACCTTACGAGATTACTCCGAAAATTCTAAAACTGATAAGTTCAATTTCAGAGAAAATTGGAGAAGTAAACGCTAATTACCTAAGCAAACAATCTCCGCAGCTCAGAAAAAAGAATAGAATCAAAACCATTCATTCTTCGCTACAAATCGAAGGTAATACATTGACAGAAGAACAAATCACTGCTTTAATTGAAAACAAAAGAGTAATTGGCCCTGAAAAAGATGTGTTGGAAGTTTTGAATGCCATTAAGGTTTATGAAAAACTGAAAGAATACAAATTTTCATCTGATAAGAGTTTTTTAAATGCACATCTTCAGTTAATGAATGGATTAATTGAAAGTGCTGGAAAATATAGAAAACAAGGCGTTGGAATAGTTAAAGGAACAAATGTAGAACACATTGCTCCGCCTTATGAGAATGTTCCGCATTTAATGAAAGATTTGTTCGAATATCTGAAAGATTCTGATGAATTAACGTTAATAAAAAGTTGTGTGTTTCATTACGAAATGGAATTCATTCATCCTTTCCTTGATGGTAACGGAAGAATGGGAAGATTATGGCAAACGCTGATTCTAATAACTGAATATCCAGTTTTTGAGTTTTTACCATTCGAAACATTAATTAGCAAAACTCAAGATGAATATTATAAATCATTAGCATTAAGTGACAAATCTGGTAAGTCAACAATCTTCATTGAATACATGCTTGGAGTTATTGAAAAATCGTTGGAAACTTTACTCAATTACAACAATAGAGTTCTGAAAGATATTGACCGTTTAGAATATTTTTTGAAACTCGGAATAAAAGAGTTTAACAGAAAAGACTATATGAACATATTTAAAGATGTATCATCTGCAACAGCAAGCAGAGATTTGAAAAAAGGAATGGAAATGAAAATGTTTGAAAGTGTTGGTAATCTCAATAAAACGAGATATATAGTGAAATAATTACTGTTGCTAACAGCGGTTTAAAGCAATAGTTGGATTGCTTCGTTACTTTGACGTTTTTTGTTCACGAAAAAATTCTATCTTTAACAGAAGATAATCCGTCCGCTCGCTTCACTACTGTCGCCAAGCTGCAAAACGTCAGGCTGTGAAAAAACCTCGTTTTTTCTTTAAAACCTCCCCATTTTCATAATCTACAATCCAAATAAAGCCTTTTAAGAAGGCTATTTTTTCAGGCTGCAAATTCAGTTTGATAGAAAACAAAGTCTAATTTTAGCTTTAAATAAGTCGTTCTTATAAAAATAAAACCATTTGTTGGGTAATTGACATTCCATCTCTTGATTTTGGCTATCAAATCAGCTACTCCCAGGATAGTAATACTGCGTTTAATATTATACACTAACATAATCGGGCTGTGCTCTCCGTTTACTTTTTCCAGTCCTATTAAATTGGTATGGTTGTATCTCTAAGTTTCGGGATTTATAAACGAGGTTTATTTTTTAAATGAAATTCGAAATGTGAAATTTGGTGAGTTTACGATTTACAAAACATTACGACTTCCTGTTTCACATAGAAGAAAAAGACAAATGAAGTTGATAACGCTGAAACAAACCTAAAAATTCTTCAAAAGAATCTCTAAAACGAACTTATCAATTCTCAATATTTTCAAAACAAATCAAAAAAATCCACTACTCACAAAAAATATTGCAAGTAGTGGATTTGCGTTATTGAAATTGGGTTTAAAACTTTAAACTGGGGCAAAAAGTATTACCTGCAAACAGCTTTATTTATCTATCCACAAAACGGCATTACCATGAACATCCAGATTAATTTTGTTAGCACTTGCTTTTATCCTTACGCTATGTGCACCCGGCAGCAAATCAACTGGTTTTTCTATTCGCCATAAATGATGGCTAATGGTTGTAGGTTTAGGAAACTTAGCCATTGATTCATTACTAAATTTGCCCAATGATTGCAAATGATACAATTTTTGTATTTCTGGAGCAACATCTTCATATTTACGCATGGCCATCCATTTTCCATTATCAAAACGAATATCCACCTGCGTAGTTTCGTCGGCAGCAAAAACATTGGCATAGATAAAATTATCATTAAAAATATTCAAACTCTTATCCCATTCTTTGGTATTAGGAACAGTAATATTCATCTGTTTATCATGAGCTGCTCCTGAAACCTTGTATTTGAAATCATATTGCTGATGATCAAAAATAAGTTCCCAATAGCCTTTGGGTGTACCATCATACATTAGCGCAAAAGGAATTTGATCGATATCATGCGGTCCCTGCCACCAGGAACCACAAACTGCACCCGCCACGAGTTGGTGTATTGGCTTTTGATTATTCCTTTCAAAATAGTTATGGTATTGCGTATGCGTATGCCCTGCAGCTACAAAAACATTTTCGAATGGTTTTACTAAAGTGATCAATTCCTCTTTGTCCTTCATTTCTTCCAATGGAATATGCATGTATACCGTAACAGATTCAAACTTTTCTTTTTCTAAGGCAATTAAATTTCTTAAAAATGTGAGTTGCATTGCATCTAATCTTCCTTCATAGCCTTTGGTTTCCAAAGGATAAATATTATTGAGGACGATATGTAACTGTTTGCCATATTCAAAAGCATAATAGGATGGTCCAAAAATCGCTTCAAAACTTTTGTCTCTGTCCATAAAAGCTTTTTCAGTAAAATTTAAATCATGATTTCCTATTGTATAAAATATTGGTACCCCAATAAGTCCCAAGGTTTGGGATAATGGATCAAAAATAGATACATTGTCAAAGGAAAGATCGCCCAGAGGAACTATAAAATCAATTTCTTTATCCATTAATTCTTCAGTAACTAATTTCCCCACATGATGCACATCATCAATAACATCCACCTGCGTATCGCCTAACAAAACGCTCTTAGTAGGTTTGTTTTCCTGATGTGGATACAAAGCAAAATCATATGTTTTGACCGTCTGAATCGTATCAAAAGGAACAAAAAACTGTACCGTTTTTTGTTTATTCAGCCGGAACATATACGATTCCGGTTTGATAACAAAAACCGTATTTCCTTCTATCTTAGCTATTTTGTAATGACCTTTTGCATCTGTTTTAACAACATCTTTTCCGTTAGAAATCAAAACATTAAACAACCCAACCTCATCAGTATCTTTATAATTATTCTGATTAACATCCACGAAAACTGTTCCGGAAAGTGATTGAGAAACCTGTCCAAAACCAATTAACGTACAAAATGAAACGACTAAGATTAAAACTCTTTTTTGCATTTTATTTTTCCTTGTTTAAAACTTCCAACATCTTATGAAACAACACATTGTTTTCATAAACTCCTGTAAATTTATTCGATTGGGGTCCATAAGCAAAAATCGGAATCATGGTTGCTGTATGATCATGAGTGATAAAATCACCTTCAATTTCATGTTTTTTTACATTTCCCTGAGGAATAGCAAATCCGGAAGTTTCATGATCGGCTGTTATGATAACCAATGTTCCTTCGTTATTATCTGCAAAAACTAAGGCTTCGGTAATGGCTTTATCAAAATCTAAAGTCTCGGCCACAATTCCAGCCACATTGTTCGCATGACCAAAACTGTCTATCTGAGCACCTTCAACCATTAGAAAAAATGGCTTGTTTTTCTTTTTCAAAAAGGCCAAACTATTTCGGGTAGCATCTGCTAAAAAATCACCTCGACCGTCTAAAACAGAAGGCACTCCTTTTTCGGAAACTAAAACACCAACTGCCGGACTTGATGTCTGAGCAATTTCAGAGATGGAAGACAGCATAGAAAATTGGGAATCAATATTTTTATTTTTAAAATAAGAAGCGCCCCCTCCTACAAATAAATTCAGTTTGCTTTTTAATAAATCTCCCGAAATACCAGCTACATCACCTCTTTCAATTGTATGAGCAAAAAATGCTGCCGGCGTTGCACCTATGATTTCATCGGTTGTAATGCATCCTGTAGAAAAGTTTTTCTTTTGTAATAATTCTAAAATATTTTGAACAGGTTTCCCCAAACTGTCTACTCCTATCGCTCGGTTGTTAGTTTTTATTCCGGTAGCCAAAGCAGTTCCTGCAGCTGCCGAATCAGTTGTAAAATCATCCGCCGATTGTGTTTTCAATAAACCAATACTCCTTAATTGGGTCAATGACAAAGCCCCATTATTAGCTAAAACTGCCGAAGAAATCTGAGACAGTCCATTTCCATCACCAATAAGTAAAATGATATTTTTTACTGGCATTTGTTTTTGATCTGTTTTGAAAGTTGGTGTGTAAACTTTTGAGAAATTAGAAGCGGTAATATATCTTTGTGATAAGGAACCAAAATACTTTACACAATCATAAGGATGGTCTGTATTGATGATATCTACTCCTAAATCTAACAAGGCTTTCCACGAACTATTACCATCAGGTGATGCCCAAAAACGAAAAGGTTTATGAAATGATTTTCCCTGAGCAATTACATTTTTTACTCGGTTATAATCTTCATGCGTAAACCTCCCTTTTCCATTCCAAACAGAATATTTTTTAAAATCGACACTTACCATGGCCACTTTATCTAAATTTTCGGCTGTCAATGGTGTATCCAATTCCTGATGATCAAAATAGATATAATGGGGATATTTTGAATAGGTGTTCGGATTAGGTCTGTTGCCTGAAATAATGATTTTGATATGCTTATCAGCAATTAAAGTTGGATAACTGTCTAAAATCTTTATGAGACGATTAAGAGTGGGTACCGCATCCGTCTTTAAGTCTATCAGTAAAAAAAGTTCTTTGTCTTTTTTGAAACCTAATTCCAAGGCTTTTGTCAATGGTTTCAGGTATAAATCTTCGAGTGTTCGCTTTGGTTCAATATCTGATTGATTATGTGCCACGAACAAATTATTGTCTTGTAAAAAAACATCCGCTTCGATCGATGTCGCTCCATTTGCGTAAGCATCCCAAAAAGGAACACCCTGATTATAATCGTTATGGGAATGTACTTTAGAAGAAATTAATTCCTGTGCATGTGCAAACAGGAAAAATTGGAGGCAAAAAATGCTTATTATTTTTTTCATTGAAAATAGTAGTTTGTTCTTTGCTAAGTTGCAGCCAACTTAACTTAACACAACATATAATTTGTAATTAATTTGTTTTTACTTTTTTATTTCGGTGGAGTAAATGACTTCTCCTTTTTCGTTAACGGCCTGTACATACAAAGTGTTGGCTGAAACTGAAAATACCATAAATCCATATTCATTTGAAGCCAATTTGCTAATAGGTAAGCGATCAATTGGTGTAGATTCTGAAGCCGATCCGGAAACGAAATAATGCGTTTTACCCTCTGGCAATAAATGCTGTAAATCATGGTCATGCCCTGCTATATAAGCATCAACTTCGCATTTATCCAAAAGAGATTTTAATGATTTTCGTACTGCTTTGGTATCATAACTCTCTCTTCTTTTTAAAGTTGCCGTAAACAAAGGATGATGTCCCACCACTAATTTCCATTTTACAGTTTTAGGTGCTTCTTTCAGAGTTTTAACAAGCCATTTTTTTTGTGCGGTAGAATCTTGTGAAATTACATTTTTAGCATACTGTTTACTTTTATAAAATTCAGGAATCAAAGGATTTGTATCAATAAAAGCAATCAATACCTGCTCATTAGGATTTCCATTGATATTAAATGTTTCACTGTAATATCGGGCAGGCATATTCCAGCGTCGGCTTATTTTAGAGTAAGCTACCTGTGCATCGGGATTTCCTGCATAATCATGATTTCCCAATACAGGATACCAGTTCCAGTGGAGTGAAAAATCAGTGTAAATATCTTCAAAAGAAGATTTCCATTGCGGATCATGTTCGCTGGCTACTCCTACCGGATAAAAGTTATCACCGGTTGAAATTATAAAATCACGGTTTATGTCGGTAGCCGTCTTCCCCATTTGTTTTGCCACGGGAATTTGATGATCTTCACCAAATCTACCCCAATCGCCCATTACAATAAAATTAAGCGAATTGGCATATTTTTTAACAGTAGTATCTTTTGTCTGGGCATTCACAAAACTCAAAAAGAGCGTGCAAATGGACACTATAAATGTGTTCTTATTCATCACATATTTATTTTTTAAAATTAAAATTTGAAGGCTATTTAGTTTTTCATTAAAACTAAATGCCTTCAAATTAAATGTATATTTTACTCGAATTAATATCCGTCGTTTTGCACTAGATATCCCGGAGTATTTGATGCTCCGTCTATCGCTTTTTGCGGAATAGGAAATAATCTTTTCTTTACATCAGTATCTGCTTTTTCCGTCCATTTGTCTTCATAGTGACCAAAACGAATTTGAGTATTTCTTCTTAAACCTTCCCAATAAAACTCAAAACCATATTCTCTATACAAAATATCCAAATTAATTGAGCTTAATGCAGCAGGAATTGGCGTACGGGCAGTTCTGGAAGTTCTTACTGTGTTCATATCAGCTAATGCACCTGCTGTGTCCCCTTTTCTTAATTTAGCTTCAGCACGCATCATAAAAATTTCTGCATATCTAAGCAGTACCATATCTACACTGCTGTAATAATTTCCGTCTGGAGAAGTATGACTGAATTGGTATTTTGACACTCGGTATCCGGAATAGTGCATGCTTCCTTCTTTAGTAAAATCAACTTTCTCTGTAAGGTTTACATAAGCCACATTTTTATCCGGACCGTTTCCTTTAATTTGTTTTACCGGGTAAATTCTATAACCACCATCACATTTATAAAATGCACCATTAGCATCTTTTCTGGCTGCCCATGGCACACCTCTCATAATTCCTCTGTCAATTTCGAATTCTTCTGCCTTTACACAGTAATAATGGTTTTCGTCATTTAAAGGAGAAAGTCCTGTAAGGTCTTTTAAGTGATCCGGAACCTTAGCATTATTTTTATAAAATCTAGGATCGGCATCTGCTGGATCTACAGTACCATAAGCACTAACCCATGTTTGGTAAAAATCTGATGTAATTGCAGGACCGTCTGTTCCATCAGCATTAATAGATTCCGGTCTTGGGAACATGGAACCCGGAATTGACCAATAAGCCCAACGGTTATGTTCATCTCTTAAAACTCCTCGCTGATCCAATCCAAAAATTAATTCTTTGTTCGAATTATTGTTGTCATCAAAAAGGTCAAAATATTCAGGAGACAGGCTAAACTTACCTGAGTTTATAATGTTACTTGTATATAAAATAACTTTATCCATATCCGCTGTTGCAAATTGAGGTGCTCCGTAAGGATCACGATACACACCCGCATTTAGATACAATCTGGAAAGTAATCCCCAAACTGCAGCCTGCGTCATTCGGCCTGGTCCTTTATCCTTATTTATGACATCAGCAACCGAAAGCAATTCACTTTCGATATAAGAAACCGCCTCTGCTCCGCGAATTATTTCTGAATCAACAGTTGATGATTCTTTTTTAAACACAATTCCCCAATTGTCTAAGGTCATCATATGCAAATAAGCCCTTAATGCTTTCATTTCATAAAGTGCCCCTTGCGCTTCTGTATTACCGCTCTCAGCAAGCGGAGTTAATACTTCTATAGCCGTTAAGGTTCTGGAAAGATTTATTGTAATCTCTGTCCATGTACTTCCTACTAAATCATTGGTTGGTGTAGTTGTATGAGCGTGTACCGCCAAATATTTACCTCCATCATACCAGTCAGTTCCACCACGATAAGGCAAAATTCCTTCATCACTTGCAATTAATTGCAAACCAAAATTGTTGGTGTGCATCCAAGTTGCTTTTAATTGCCCGTATGCGGGAGCAATGGCTCCATTAACTGCTTCTGCCTGACCAATTCCGGTTAAGGATTCGTCTAATATTTTTTCTTCTAAGTCAGTACAACTCCAGTTAAATAATAAACTCATTGCTAAAGTTGCTACTATTATTTTATTTTTCATTTTGTTTTTTATTTAATTAAAATGCCACATTTAGACCCAACAAAATTGTTCTGCTTCGAGGATAACTGAAGTAGTCAATTCCAAAAGACTGAATTTCTCCAATTGAAGTACCTGTATTTAACTCAGGGTCATAACCACTGTATTTTGTAATTACAAACAGGTTTTGTCCGGTTAAAGAAAGACGGATATTATCCATTACATTACCAAGTCCGATCAATTTTGGACTTAAATTATATCCTAAAGTCGCATTGTTTAATCTCAAGAAGCTTCCGTCCTCTAAATATCTTGTAGAAACAGTATTCGAATTCGATGTATCTTCGTTTAAAAATTCTGATGCTCTGTTAGTAGTATTGAAAGAGTTTGCCAAATTTCCTCTGTTGAATGAAGTCATTGCTACGTGGTTATAAATTTTATTACCAGCCGTACCATTAAAATTAGCTACAAAATCAAAATTCTTATATTTTAAATTCAGGTAAAAAGCATAGATGTAATCCGGTAAAGCTTTACCAGCAATGATTCGATCATCATCCAGAATCTGACCATCTCCGTTTGTATCTGCAAATTGGTTTCTTCCATCAGGACCAATTCCTATAAAATCTAACATATAAAAAGAACCTATAGGTTGGTTATTGATAATTCCATTAATCGTTGCTCCTGATTGTCCTCCACCTTGTGCTCCACCAGTTGTTAAAATTTTATACGCTGATTTAGCCACTTTATTTTTTGTAAAAGATATGTTTCCTCCAATACTATATGAAAAATCAAGACTTTTATCACTACTGTAATCCAAAGCTAACTCAACACCATTGTTTCTTATTTCCATGTTAGGAATATTAGTGTAGTACATTGGTACCGGCTGAATAGGATCTGTTGGAGCTATTTGTAACAATAACTTACTAGAAACTTTATTAAAATAATCAACCGTTCCAGATAATCTGTTATTGAATAAACTGAAATCCAGACCTAAGTTGGTTTGTGTTGAAACTTCCCATTGAATATCCGGACTTGCTAATCGTGAATAGATTGTTCCGTATGGGTATCCGCTTAAATCTGTAGCTGAAGGATCTAATGGATAAGTGTCATATCCACCATTACTTTCTCTATAACTTGCTTTGGTAATTTTAGAAGGAATCTCCTGTGATCCTGTTTGACCCCAACTTGCTCTAAACTTCAAATTGTTTACCAATTCTGAATCTTTTAAAAAATCTTCTTTAGTAATATTCCATCCTAATGCTACAGAAGGAAAGTAACCATATCTGTTATTTTGACCAAATTTTGAAGAACCATCAGCACGCATAGTTGCTGTAAACAAATATTTATTGTCAAATCCATAATTAATCCTTCCGAAGAAAGACTGAAGCTCATTTTCTACAGCAGATGAAAACTGTGTTGTACGCTCACTTGCTGCCCCTATCTGGTTTTTAGGTTCTATACCATTAGTAGGAAATCCTGATAGGTTATAACTTTTTTGACTTACTTGTATTTTTTGATAAGAGTGACCTGCTAAAAATATAAAATTATGAGCATTTTTTTTGAAATTGTACGTTAATGTATTCTCATATAAAACATTATTATTCGTTGTAACAATGTTATTCAAAGAACCTAAAGTGGTGTTAGTAGCTGATCGATAAGGTAAAACCTGAATATCTCTTTGAGACATAGAATAATCTACACCCAAGTTAAATTTATAAGTCAATCCTTTTATAAACTCATAACTTGGAGCAATGTTAGCCAAAATACGATTGTTATTCGTTATATCAGAGTAATTTTTCTCACTGATGATTGGGTTTAAAATATCATTGCTTAAATTCAAATTTGGTTCTCCGTCAACATAAACCGCATCTGTAGGATTCATTGTCAACATATTACCTACTATGCTTCTGGCATCTGGTCTTGAATTTTCAAATTTAGTTCCTGTTAAATTGAAAGAAACATTAAATTTATCGTCAAGTGCTTTTTGATTTAAATTCAAACGTCCTGAATAACGTTTTAAATCACTATTTCTCAAAATCCCTTCCTGATTATCCACACCTAAAGATGCAGCATAAGTTGACTTTTCATTTCCGCCACTCATCGACAAATTAATGTTTTGAGAAATAGCTGTTCTGGTTAATTCATCCTGCCAGTCTGTGTTTGCTCCGCCATCCTGTAAAGTTCCATTTACTGCATTTACCTGTCTTCTAAATTCATCAGCACTAAAAACAGCTACTTTGTTAGTTAAACTTGAAAATGCATTAGTTACATTAAGGTTTATTTTAGACTGACCTTTTTTACCTTTTTTAGTTGTGATTACAACTACACTGTTTGCAGCTCTGGAACCATAAATAGCAGCAGCAGAAGCATCTTTAAGGATATCAATACTTTCAATATCCTGTGGATTGATAAAATTTAAAGGGTTTGAAGCCACACCATTATTACTATTATCCAAGGCAAATCCGTCCACAACATAAAGTGGTGTTGTTCCTGAACGTAAACTTCCCATTCCACGGATAATTATATCCTGATTAGCACCTGGTTCACCACTGGCCGCTGTTACATTAACTCCGGAAACTTTACCCTGAATCAATTGTCCCACATTAGCAACAACCCCTTTATTGAAATTTTCGCTTTTTACAGAAGCAATAGAACCTGTTACATCTGATCTTTTTTGAGAACCGTAACCTATAATTACAACTTCATTCAACGAACTGGTTTCTTCACTCAAAGAAACCGTTAAAGTTTGATTTCCTGAAAAAGGAACTTCCTTGGTTTTATATCCTATGTAAGAGAAAACAATAACACCGCTTTTTTCTTTGAATTGGATTTTGAAATTCCCATCAAAATCAGTGGAAGTTCCCTTGGAAGGTTGTCCTTTTAAATAAACCGAAACTCCTGGAATGGGAGCTTTTTCAGGGTTAGAAACCACATTACCTGTTACTGTAACCTGCGCATAGGAAAAAGACATGAAGCCTAAAGCAAGTAGTAACATTACATAAATTTTTTTCATTTAATTAGTATTTTAGTTTCGCCAAAAGTATTTTAAGACTCAGGCTTAAAGGTTGATTTTTGTTTCTGGAAAGTGGACAAATCATTCAAATTAGCTTCAAAAAAGCTTCAAAAAAGAGTGATTTTGCACACTAACATTAAGCTAACACTGAGCAAATACAGGGGTAACAACTTTTTTATGCCGATTGCGACTTAAATGCTTTAGGACTTTTGCCAAAATACTTCTTGAAAGAACGCCCAAAATATTTGGGATCATTATAACCACATTCAAAACTGACTTCAGAAATATTCAGATTTCTTGTTTTCAATAATAATTCGGCTTTTTGTAATCGCAAAGACATCAATATATCTGAAGGGGATTGTTTTAATGTTTCTTTAAAAAGGCGATAACATTTTACTCTTGAAATCTCTAATTTATCCGCTAAAATTTCGACATTAAAATCGGGTTCAGAAAGTTCCTCTTTTATAATTTCCAATGCTCTTTTTAACAACTTATCATTTGGAGTTTCAATCGTTTCTTGGGTAGTTAATATTTGGAAAATTTTCTTTTGAATAGTATTTTCTCCAGTGCTTTTTTGTTTTCTGTTTACCAATGTTTTTATCTTCTTTTGAATAAATGAAGTACTGGCAGGCAACTGTATCAAAGTATCAACACCGTATTCCAATAACTGCTCGTTTAATTCATAATTGATATCTTCTGATATAAAAAGAATTGGCGTATTAAAATGATCCGAGTCTTTATTTGAATTTAAAAAATGGATCAATTCCTTAGTAAAATTTGCTTGATACAAAACTATCACCGCTACATTAATTTGTTTTAACACAGCATTCAAATTAGCCGCCTCACTTTCAAAAATCAAATGACAATCCGGATGTTCCAGTACTTGGTGAGCAACCGAAAAATTAGAAGGATCGCTAAATACCAAAATTGGAGTTTCTTTATCAGACATCTTTTCATCTTCATCAAAATGTTTCCAGGAAATAGTTTCTTTCAATTGAATTTGCTGCTCAACCTGCTCTATAGGAATTTGTATAAGCAATTGAAATTCTTCCCCTGTTTTATTCACAAAATCACCTTTTAAGTCTTGTAACAAAACCTGAACTGCTTTAAAATAGGGACTGTAATGCAAAATAGTATTCCAGTTGTTTTTTAAAATTTCGCTTGTAGAATTAACAGTTATTTCCAAAAACTGATTTTCATATTCCATTTTAATATCCAGACTACTTTCGGCATCCGAATATTTACTGATATCATTAAAGAAATATTGGAGTAATAATTTTAAACGAAGCTCATCTATTTCTACAAAAAAAACTGAATTAGTCATTTCACAATTAAAACTCACCCGATTGTGCTGCAATTCTTTCTCTATTTTCAGAACACTATTTTTTAAAACCGAAAATAAATCAATCACTGATTTCTTAACCTCACCGAGTTCTTTAATATGATCCAGATAATTCCAACCAGAGATAAGATTGACTAATTGATTGGATTGATTAATTAACTCCCGATGTTCAGGAGTATTCTTTTTTAAAGTGGCCACATTCTTGATTATTTTAGAAATAGGCTCCTGAAATTCGGATAACATAAAAGATTTAAACTTTTCTATTTCAAAATTTTCTCTTTTAAGATTACTGTGCAGCATCAAAAGTTTTTCTTTTTGAGCCAGGATTTTTTTATTCTTTTTATCTAATTTTTCGTTGATGTTTTGTAAATCTCTTTTTTGATTTTCAATCACTTTTGTTCGTTCCTGAATTTGATCCTCTAAATATTTTTGACGAGCAATTACCTGTTTGTCTTTATAATAAAAGAACAGTACAGAACCAACCAAAATGCTAATAATAATCAGAATGTAAAACAAAATGGTTTCATAAAAAGCTTTACTTATATGCAAAGAAAAACAGACCGGTTTAACGACTCCCTTTTCTCCTACTTTAACTAAAAACTTATAGTTTCCTGAACTCAAATTGGAATATTTTATCTTATTCGTATTGTCAAACAATACCCAATCATCCTCTCGCCCTTCCAATTTATAAAATACTTTAAGTTTTTTATTTACAGGAAACATAATAGGAATCAGCTCGATTTCCAGTTGGTTATTGGAAAAAGTTTTTTCTATTTCAGAAGTATAATTCTCATTACCATCAACAATTAATTTTATTTTAGGAATTATTTTATTAGCCTGAAGTGTGTTTGGATTAAAATAATTCAATCCGTTCACCCCTCCAAAAAACATTATTCCTTTTTTATCCTGAAAATAACTCCCTTCAGAAAATTCAGCTCCCTGCCAGCCTTCAACAGGATTATAGCTTTTTATCCTGTAAGTTGTTTTATCCACTGAAGCAATTCCCTTAGTGGTACTCAGCCAAAAAGTATTTCCATTAAGCAATAATGCATACACCATATGGCTGGGTAATCCATCTGCCTCGGTAATATTTTTTACTAACTTGTTTTTCGCTACATCATAAATACTGATTCCGCCTAAGGATGCAATCCACAAATAATGGGTTGTAGGGTCTTTATACAATGAATAAATACTGTTGCCTAAAATACCGTTAGCCGTGGTAATTGTTTTTACTTTTCCGTTTTTTAAATCCAATTGTACCACACCATGATGTTCAGTACCAGCAAAAAGTTGATTTTTGTAAACCTCAACTTTTCGAACATGCAATTTATTCAACTTCGGTTGACCTATAAACGGTTCAAAAGTATTCTTCTTCAAATTAAACTTAGCAACTCCTCCCCAACAGCCAATCCACAATTGGGCATTAGTATCTTCATAGATGGAATAATTTCTATCCGCAGGGAAATTGGTGTTTTTTTTTGATTCATATAAAACATAAGAACCGTTTTTGATGCGAATTAAACCCGCATAAGTTCCTACCCATACAGAGCCATCCGAAGCAGTAAACAAACTTCGCACTCGATTCCAATCCGGATTAGAACTGCTTTCGGTAATGAAAAATTTTGTGAATTTTGTGCCATGAGAACAATAAATACCCTTAGTATAATAACCTAACCACATCGTATTATTGGGATCCAGAGTAATAGCCCGAATAGTTTCATTAGGTAAATTTGGATTTTGTACCGGATGTGGAAGAATACTTTTTATCTGATCTGAACCCTTATAAGCCATGCTTAAACCACCGTCTTTATGCCCAAGCCATACATTTCCAAAATCATCCTCAAACAGCTTTTCTATTTCATTACTATTAAAACTATATGGAGCATATAAATCATAAGTGTAATGTTCGATATAATTGTTGTTGAAACTAGATGTCGCATTAGAAATCCGATACAATCCATTTCTTCTGGTGGCAAACCAAATCGACCCCTCACTATCTTTTAACACATCATTGATAATAACCTTGGGATATTTTGAAAGCAATAAACTTTTAAGATTTTCATGAGGATCAACCGAGACAGTTTTTTTTTGAATCAGTTTAAATTTTCCTTCACTAAACGCAAAGGATTTATTTTGAATATGGATAAGCACTTGCCCATGTTCGGATAAAGATAAAGCGGATGGTGTTTTCTTAAAAAAGTAATTTTTAAAACGATGGTTACCTAAATAGACACTCACTGCCCTATCAGTTAGAACCCAAATATGATTTTGATTATCTTTAACAAGTTTAAAAATCATATTACCTTTCAAAGAGTTATTGTTGTTTAACTCTTCCTTATAAACGATAAACCGATAACCATCATAGAAGTTTAATCCATCCCAAGTAGCAATCCATAAACCACCTGTAGCATCACTAACGATATCCGAAACAGAATTATTAGATAATCCGTCAGCTGTAGTTAAGGTCTTAAACTTAATATTTTGACCATAAACCATGCAAGAAATAAGAAAAACGAGAACGTAAAAAAATCGATACATAAACAAAATTTGACACCAAAATTAAGTTGCCATTATTAAGCCTGCATCAATCGTATATTACGGTTCTATTAATAAGAATCATATAATTTGCAAAGACAAAATATTTACATTAAAAACATAAGAAATGTTTTCAATTATATCTATTCGGAAAAGAAATTTACTTTAACTTACTATTTAAAATAAAGAAAAAAATCCTAATTCGACCGAGATTTACCTACAAACATATAGGGGAAAACTTTTGAACCTGATCCGGAAATACCAAAACAACGGATATAAGAATACTTAAAACAAAAAAGCCTCGAAATCAATGATTTCAAGGCTTTTCGTGATCGCAGAAGGATTCGAACCTTCGACCTACGCATTAGAAGTGCGTTGCTCTATCCAGCTGAGCTATGCGACCATTTCTTTTAAAACTAATGTTAAAGTTTTTGTCGGGGTGGCAGGATTCGAACCTGCGGCCTCCTGCTCCCAAAGCAGGCGCGATAACCGGGCTACGCTACACCCCGAGGACATTAAGCGGAGAGACAGGGACTCGAACCCTGGCGACGGTTACCCGTCGACAGATTAGCAATCTGCTCCATTACCGCTCTGGCACCTCTCCTAGCTCAAAGAACGTGTCTCGTTTTGCGGTTGCAAATGTAACACAACATCTCATTTCTCACAACTATTTTGATGCTTTTTTTTTATATTTTTTTTGTTTATTCCCAAAAACACTAACAATCAAACAGATAGATTATAAGTTTTTTTGAACTTTTTTTCTAAAAAGAGAATCAATAGTGTAAAATATAAAATGTATCCAAAAAAGAGTAAATTTGCTACAACTATACATTCAAACCTATTTATAAATAATGAACAAAAGAGTAGTTATCGTTGCTGCTGTAAGAACAGCAATTGGGAGTTTTATGGGAGGATTATCCGGAATTACAGCTCCACAATTGGGAGCCACAGCCATCAAAGGCGCTTTGAACAAAATCAATTTAGATCCTAATTTGGTTGACGAAGTACTAATGGGCAACGTAATCCAGGCTGGTGTAGGTCAGGCTCCGGCAAGACAAGCAGCTCTTTTTGCGGGTTTGAAAAATACTGTTCCTTGTACAACTATAAACAAAGTTTGCGCTTCCGGAATGAAGGCGGTTATGATGGGCGCACAAGCTATTCAATTAGGTGATGCCGAAGTTGTTATCGCAGGTGGAATGGAAAACATGAGTTTGATTCCTCATTATACCCATTTGCGAAGCGGAACTAAATTTGGACCAACTACACTGGTAGACGGTATGCAAAAAGATGGTTTAGTAGATGCTTACGACAATCAGGCGATGGGTGTTTATGCCGACTTATGTGCAAAAGAATACAATATCAGTCGTGAAGAACAGGATAATTTTGCTATTGAATCCTACCGTAGATCAGCTCAGGCATGGGAATCCGGTAAATTTGACGCAGAAATAGTTCCCGTTGCTGTTCCTCAACGTCGTGGCGAACCCATAATCATTTCACGTGACGAAGAATATACTAATGTAAAATTAGATAAAATCCCTTCTTTAAACCCTGTTTTCACTAAAGACGGAACCGTAACTGCGGCAAATGCTTCTACAATCAATGATGGAGCTGCAGCTTTAATCTTAATGAGTGAAGAAAAAGCTGCCAAATTGCAACTAAAACCTCTGGCATATATTAAAAGTTATGCCGATGCAGCTCAGGAACCTAAATGGTTTACCACCTCTCCTGCCAAAGCTTTACCAAAAGCACTGGATAAGGCAGGTATTTCAATAAATGATGTCGATTTTTTCGAATTCAACGAAGCTTTTTCTGTTGTGGGTCTGGCCAATATTAAAATTTTAGGTTTAGACAGTAACAAAGTAAACGTAAACGGAGGTGCCGTTTCACTAGGACATCCGCTAGGTTGTTCAGGAGCCAGAATTCTGGTAAGTTTACTACATGTTTTGGAACAAAATAATGCCAAAATTGGAGCCGCTGCAATTTGTAATGGCGGTGGTGGAGCCTCAGCAATTGTTATTGAAAGAATCTAAAAAAATAGAATAATGTTCGGAATCTGTAATTTAGCCATTATCCCGCTTCGATTTGAGCCTAGTGACAAAAGCGAAATTGTTTCTCAGGTCTTATTTGGAGAACATTTTAAAATATTGGAAAAACGCAATCAATGGTCACGTATTAAATTACAGTATGATGATTATGAGGGTTGGGTAGATTGCAAACAATACCAAGTGATTTCGGAGGCGAATTACGAACAATTATCCAAGGACACTATTATTCTGAATTCAGATTTAATTGAATACATTACTTCAGCTGATAATCAATTAATTCCTATACCGCTTGGTGCTTCACTTTCGTTTTTAAATAACAACGAAATCAACACTCAAAATTACGAGTTTGAAGGCACTAAAGTTAATGGCACGAAAGACAAAAGAAACCTTATCAATACTGCTTACATGTACTTGAACGCTCCTTATT
Source organism: Flavobacterium flavipallidum (assembly GCF_038289905.1). Lineage (NCBI taxonomy): Bacteria > Pseudomonadati > Bacteroidota > Flavobacteriia > Flavobacteriales > Flavobacteriaceae > Flavobacterium > Flavobacterium flavipallidum. The sequence continues at coordinate 19,989 of NZ_JBBYHU010000033.1, forward strand.
TATGGGGCGGCAAAACGCCTTTTGGGATTGACTGTTCCGGTTTTACACAAATGGTATACAAATTAAACGGATATAAACTTTTACGTGATGCTTCGCAACAGGCTACTCAGGGAGAAGCTTTGAGTTTTATCGAAGAAAGTGAACCGGGAGATTTGGCCTTTTTTGATAATGAAGAAGGAAACATTATCCATGTGGGAATCATGATGGAAAATAATTATATCATCCACGCCAGTGGTAAAGTACGCATTGACCGAATTGATCATTTAGGGATTTTCAATAATGAAACTAACCGACATACGCATAAATTAAGAGTGATTAAGAAGATTGTTTAATACAACCTGATTATAAACCTAGAATTGTTCTCGATACAAATTTTAATAAAAAGCTATTCGCATTTTCTTAAAATTCACTCGAACTGACATGTAAATAGTACCGTCACTTCGAGTATTTTATGAAGTGAAACGGAATAAAATGTATCGAGAAGTCTTTCTAGATAATTTCTCCAAGCTTATTATTACTTACAATCCCATTTTTGATTGGACAATTTATCTTTTAATCCGGATTTTAAATTGTAATGCCACCACTCTGAATCAAAGGAATTAAAACCATTTTCCAACATCACTTTTTTTAACAAAGCCCGATTGTCTTTTACTTTTTGGGATAAATCCTCAAAATTATGTCCGGCTTCCGGACCAAAAAAATCAAAATCGGTACCCATTTTCAACTCTTTTCCTCTTTTGTTAACTAATGTAATATCAACAGCTCCTCCTCTATTGTGTATAGAACCTTTAGCAGGATCAGCAACATATTCGGGATTAGAAACAATGGTCCACATTCTTTTTTGAATATCCAATGGACGATAACAATCAAAAAGTTTAATACGCAAGCCTTCTTTCATAAAAGCCTCATTCGCCTTAATTAAAGCCTGAACGGTTTTGTAACGCAAATAACATTCGGCACAATCGTATACTTGGGCTTTCAAAAAATTATCCTCAGTAGCATATTTCATGTCATACACAAAATCTAAACTATAATCTTTTAAGTTTACAAAAGTAGTGTCAGCAACAAGCTGATTCTTTTCCACATTCGGATTCACAACCACTGATTGCGACTTACAGGAAAAAAACAACATGCTAAGGCTAAAAACAATAAAGCTTTGCAAATTTAATTTCATAATAATAAATTTTAAAAAAATGAGCTGTAGTAACAAAAGTACAAAACAGAATCACGGAATTCCAGTTTAATATCTTGTTTAAAAACTTTTTTATGCTAATTTGATTCGGTGATTGAATTTAAAAATGTATTTTTATTTTTTATTACCCCAAATGTAATAATCATTCAACTTTAAACTAAAAACAACTTTAAAATGATTGTAGATTCTTTAAACAAAGCTACTAAATACTACGGCTTACACCCTGCTTTTGAAAAAGCATTCCAATTTTTAAACGAAAACGACCTAGCAAATCTGGCTGATGGCGTAACCCAATATACTGACGATTTAAAGATAATCGTGAATTCTGGAAACGGAAATTCAAAGGAACAAAGTTTGGTTCACTTTGAATGTCACGATAAAAACATTGATATTCAGGTATGTGTGGCTGGTCCAGAAACTTATGCTTGGAAACCAAGAGAAAAATGTGTAAGTCCCAACGGAGATTACAGTGATGAAAAGGACGTTCGCTTTTTCTTTGATCAACCCGATATGTTTTTTGAATTGAATCCGGGCCAATTTACCATCTTATTTCCTGATGATGTTCATGCTGCCATGATAAGCAACGGAAAAATCAAGAAAATCGTTATCAAGGTTAAAATCTAAAAAAAAATCAAAATTAATTACAACAAAACTACTTTTCGGAGTAGTTTTTGTTGTTTTAGGAAGCAATTGAGAATCATTTTTTTCCAAAAAATAATTATTACATTTGATGTTATTGCCTAAAATTCATACAACAATGCACAATAAAAGAGTCCTTTTTATTTTTATATTCCTTTGTTTATTTCAGTTTGGTCGAGCACAAAAGCCAGCAAAACCAAATGCAGTTGAAATTCACAATCAAATTCAAAAATTAAATTTCCTGGGAAGCGTTCTTTATATTGCTGCACATCCGGATGATGAAAACACCAGACTGATTTCTTATTTTTCAAATGAAAAAAAAGCAAGAACAGCCTATCTTTCACTAACCCGTGGTGATGGCGGACAAAACCTTATTGGTCCGGAACTTCGCGAATTATTAGGCGTAATTAGAACACAGGAATTAATAGAAGCCCGAAAAATTGACGGAGGAGAACAGTTTTTTAGCCGTGCCAATGATTTTGGTTTTTCCAAAAATCCAGATGAAACTTTTGAAATTTGGGACAAAGAAAAAGTACTGGCAGATGTCATCTGGACCATACGAAAATTTCAACCGGATGTAATTATCAATCGTTTTGACCATCGTTCACCAGGTACTACACATGGCCATCATACTGCTTCAGCTATTTTAAGTGTGGAAGCATTTGGTTTATCCAATAATCCCGAACGTTTTCCGGAACAATTACAGTGGTTCCACCCTTGGCAAACAAAACGTATTTTTTTCAATCCATCAGTATGGTTTTATGGCAGTCAGGAAAAATTTGATGCTGCCGACAAAAGCAATTTTGTTACTTTAGAAACAGGTGTTTACTATCCGGCATTAGGTCAATCCAATCAGGAAATTGCGGCCTTAAGTAGAAGCTGTCACAAATCACAAGGTTTTGGCAGCACAGGAAGTCGCGGTATAGACAATGAATATTTGGAACTAATTAATGGCGAAGCCTTAGAAGATAAAACAAATATTTTTGAAGGAATTGACACTAGTTGGAACCGCATTAATGGCGGAAAACCTATTGGAAGATTAATAAACAACATCCAGGAAGATTTTGATTTTTCAAATCCATCAGCTTCCATTCCAGCTTTAATCAAAGCCTATCAGATGATTGATAAACTCGATGAGAATCATTGGAAACCTATCAAATTAAACGAAATTAAAAACATCATCGCCAGCTGTACCGGATTGTATCTGGAAGCAGTAGCCTCAGATGATCAAGCTACTCCCGGTAGTGAAGTAAAAATCAAAATTGAAGCGATAAACAGAAGTTCCATTCCAATGGAATTGAAAAACATTATTAGTTATCCAAATAAAAATACTACCGAAATTAATACCCTTTTAGACAACAACAACACAAAACATCTAAAAATCAACCTACAATTACCCGATAGTACGGCTTACAGCCAACCTAATTGGTTAAAAGAAAAACCAACAACTGGTATGTATCAGGTAAGCGATCAAAAAAACATTGGAATTGCTGATATTATTAGAGGTGTTAAACTGGAATTCAACATGCTAATAAATGGCATTTCGATTCCATTTGAACGGGATGTGGTTTATAAATTTAACGACAAAGTGAAAGGTGAAATGTACAATTACCTTGATGTTGTCCCAGAAGTAAGCTCAAGAATTATTGACAAAATTTCTTTTTTCAATGATGGAAATACTAAGAAAATGGCGGTAATGGTAAAAGCTGGAAAGGACAATCTAAAAGGAGAAATCCGATTGGAATTGAACAAGGATTGGAACGTTTTCCCGGATCATATTCCTTTTAGTTTAGATAAAAAAGACAACGAAAAAACAGTCTATTTTGAGGTAACTCCTCCTAAAGAAGCTTCTGAAACCAATGTAAAAAGTGTTGTTACTCTTAACGACAAAAAATACGAAAAAGAACAGATCATCATCAATTACGAGCACATTAGTAAGCAACAGGTATTATTGCCTTCTGAAGCGAAATTCAAAAAACTGGATCTAAAGACTACTAATGAGAAAATTGGTTATATCATGGGTGCTGGTGACAATGTTCCTGAGTGTTTAAGCCAAATGGGATACCGAGTAACACTAATTACTCCAGAGGAAATCAATACCCGTTATTTAAGTAATTTTGATGTAATCATTACTGGAATTAGAGCTTATAACACCCTTCCGTTTTTAAAAACGAGACAACATTTGCTATTGGAATTCGTTAAAAGAGGAAAAACATTAATAGTGCAATACAACACCCCCGACAAATCCTTGCCTGACAATATCGCACCATTTCCTTTAACCGTTTCAAATGATAGAGTTACTGATGAAAATGCCGCTGTAGCATTTTTAGCACCGGAACACCCTGTCTTAAATTATCCTAACTCAATTACAGCGAAAGATTTCAAAGGTTGGACACAAGAACAGGGATTGTATTATCCTAATGAATTTGACACTGCTTTTACACCTATACTTTCTTCGCACGACAAAGGAGAAAGTCCTAAAAAAGGAGCACTATTAGTGGCTGCATATGGTAAAGGACAATATATTTATACAGGATTGAGTTTATTTAGAGAATTACCGGAAGGTGTTTCAGGAGCTTATCGATTAATAGCTAATATGATCGCTTTAAAAACTCCAGAAACAGCAGAAACACAAAATTAAAAAAGACGTAAAAATGGACCCAAAAAAAGAAAAAAAGTGGAAACCAGAATATACCTGGGTACTTGTTGCCAATATTACTTATGTCTTGTTTTTTTATCTAATAATGAAATTATACTCTTAAACCATGCAATTATTTGACTGGATTGTACTGATAATCACTTTATTGTTCATCGTTATCTATGGAACTTGGAAAACCAAAGGAAGTAAAAACGTGGAAGATTTTATTCTGGGAAGCAATGAAACGCCTTGGCATACGGTAGGTCTTTCGGTAATGGCTACACAGGCCAGTGCTATTACCTTCCTTTCCACTCCGGGTCAGGCTTATCATGACGGAATGGGATTTGTTCAGTTTTATTTTGGACTCCCCATTGCGATGATTATCATTTGTTTGACCTTTATACCCATTTACCACAAATACAAAGTTTTTACAGCCTATGAATATCTGGAAAAACGTTTTGATTTAAAGACACGTTCTTTGGCTGCAATTCTTTTTTTATTGCAAAGAGGACTTGGAACAGGATTGACCATTTATGCGCCAGCGATCATTTTATCAGCATTATTAGGTTGGAATCTTACTTACATGAACATCATAATTGGAATTTTGGTGATTTTTTATACTGTTTCCGGTGGAACAAAAGCGGTCAACGTAACCCAAAAACAACAAATGTTTGTGATTATGTCGGGAATGTTTATCACCTTTTTTCTTATTCTGCATTTCCTGCCAAACGATATGACTTTTAGCAATGCTTTGCATATTGCAGGTGCCAATGGAAAAATGAACATTGTTGATTTTTCTACTGACCCTGAGGAAAAATATACGTTCTGGAGCGGAATTACAGGAGGTTTCTTCCTCGCCTTGGCTTATTTTGGCACCGACCAATCTCAGGTGGGACGCTATTTATCCGGAAAATCAGTTCGTGAAAGCCAAATGGGATTAATCATGAATGGAATTTTAAAAGTACCTATGCAGTTCTTTATCTTATTGACTGGTGCAATGGTTTTTGTTTTTTTCCAATTCAACCCAGTACCTTTAAATTTTAATCCCAATAACAAAGCGCTTGTTGAAAAATCAAGCTATAAAGAACAATACCACGATTTAGAGAAAAAACTCGACACCCTTTCTGAAGATAAAAAAGTAATTAATCTTTTGTATATCGACCAATTGAATCAGGATTATGACAATCCTATTTTAAGAAAAGAATTAGTAGCCATTTCGACCAAAGAAAAAGATTTAAGAGACAGAGCTAAAGAAATTATCCATAAAGTCGATAAAAGCAGTGAAACTAATGATAAGGATTATGTTTTCTTTCATTTCATCCTGCATTATTTACCTAAAGGTTTAATAGGTTTATTATTGGCTGTAATTATTTCGGCGGCTATGTCTTCTACTGCTTCGGGACTAAATGCTTTGGCTTCTACCACGGCTATTGATATTTACAAACGAAATTTAAAAGAACCCAAAACCGAAACGCATTATCTGTATGCTACTAAATTCTTCACCTTCTTTTGGGGAGTAGTAGCCATTCTTTTTGCTTGTTTCGGAACTCTGTTTGAAAACTTAATCCAATTAGTAAACATTGTAGGATCCATCTTTTATGGAACCGTATTAGGCATTTTTCTGGTTGGTTTCTATTTTGATTTTGTCAAAGCCAAAGCTATATTTTATAGTGCATTCATCACCCAATTGACCATTTTTGTCATTTATTATTTTGCCATTTTTGTCTATCCAAGTGGCGAAGAAAAACTGGGGTATTTATGGCTGAATTTCATTGGTGCCATGATGACGATTGTGCTTTCTTCTTTATTGCAATTAAGTATTTTTAAAACTACGAAATTTGAAGAATAATTAAAAAAACTAATATAAAGGATAGTTTTCAGTATCTTATTCTTGCTTATAAGATTTGAAAATAATTATTCCAATTAAAAAATACAATTAAATACAATTTAACTTATAGAATTATGTATATTTTATGAGTTGTAAATCACCTTAAAACAACATCCTGCATAGAAACAGCTAGATTTTCAAGACACACAACTCGAAATTAACAACTTCTAAAGTATCACAATTTTCATTGTCATTATCATTTAAAAAATATTAATCTCCCTCATTACTTCTGCAAACAACTCAACAGATTTGATGCGATCTTCTATCCCGAAAACATTAGTAGACACCATCAGTTCATCTATTGGTGTATATTCCAAGAAGCGTTGTAACCCAGCTTTAACAGTTGCTTTGCTACCTATAAAAGAATATTTAAGCGTTTGATACACGGTTGGATATTGAAGCATTTGCTGTATTTCAAAATCCATTGCAACTGGTGGTTGTAAAGGTTTAGAATCACCAGTAAATATACCGTAAAACATCTTTATTAAAGAAGTGAACAGTTTCTGCGCTTCTGTGTCGGTATCTGCAATAATCACGTTAACACCAGCAATGGTGTAAGGTTGGTTTAAATCACTCGATGGCTGAAACTCCTGCTTATAAATAGCCAATGCGTTATGCAAATGTGAAGGTGCAAAATGACTACCAAAGGCATAAGGTAGCCCTTTGGCAGCTGCCAAATAGGCACTGTCAGTACTGGAACCTAAAATATATAAGGGTACTTCCATACCTTCGGCAATAGCAACTCGTACTTTAGCCGATTGATTCTGAGAATCAAAATAATGTTGAATTTTATTTATTTCCTCTGGAAAGGAACTTGTAGCCTGCATAAAATCTGACCGAATAGCCTGTGCAGTCGCCGTATCGGTTCCCGGTGCTCTGCCTAAACCCAAATCGATACGTTTCGGGTACAATTGAGCCAAAGTTCCAAACTGCTCTGCAACAATTAAAGGCGAATGGTTTGGAAGCATAATACCGCCCGACCCGACTCTGATATGTTCTGTATTATCTGCAACATAACCAACCAAAACAGATGTAGCATTGCTCGCAACAGTGTCTGTATTATGATGCTCTGCAAACCAAAATCTAGTGTAATCATTTTCTTCCGCCGCTTTAGCTAATTTCAGAGAGTTGTTCAACGTTTCTTTAAAACTCGTTCCCTCTGAAATCGCTGCAATTTCTAATATCGAATACTTGATTTGATTTTTCATTTTTAAAAATGATATTGTGTTTTATATTTCAATCACCACTTTTCCAGTTACCTGGCCACTTTGTAAACGGTCATAGGCTTTTTGATAGTCTTCAAAGGCAAACACACTATCAATCACAGGTTGCACTTCTACACTTATCATTGCTGATAACATCGCTTCAAAATCGCTGCGAGAACCCATTGTTGTGGCCCCAAGTTGTATACCACGAGTCATGATTTCCAAAGGTGATACACCACCGCCCATACCGCTAGCAAAACCTACCAAAGCCACATTGCCACCTGCTTTGGTGCTGGCAACCGATTTATTAATTGTTTTTTCGCCTGCGACTTCCACAACTTTATCTACTCCTAATCCATTAGTTAATTTTAAAATTTCTTTGTCCCAATCAGGATTATCACCGTAAGCAACCACCGTTTCTACACCCAATTCCTTTAATAGATGAGCTTTGTAATCATCATCACGATTGGCAATTGCTAAAACCCTGGCTCCACTTAATTTGGCCAATTGCAGCGCAAATAGCGACACCCCACCTGCTCCTTGTATCAATACGGTTTGACCCGCTGTCAATGTACCATGTTGGTGAATGGCATTCCAAGCCGTTACTGCACCACAAGCCAGCGTAGAAGCTTGTACATAACTTAAATAATCAGGTAGAACCACCAATGACATTTCGTGCAACACGATATATTCAGCAAGCCATCCATCCATATTAAACCCAATACTGGCAACATAATATTCAGGTTTCAGAACTTTGCCATCCACCCAATTAGCCCAACAGTTTGCTGACACTCTTGATCCAACTTTAACCCGTGTCACATTTTCTCCCACTGCCACCACTTCACCAGCACCATCTGACAATGGTACAACCGAATTGACTATCCCAGGATAGTTGCCACTTAAAGCCGCATGGTCACGAAAGTTTAAAGAGGCCGCTTTGACTTTAATCAACACTTCATTTTTGCCAAGCGTGGGAATGGACTGCTTGGTTTGAATTAATTGCGTCTGATTACCATTTTTGGTTAAACGCACTGTAGTTTGAAAATCTAACATATACTATATCTTTTTATGGTTAAAAATAATTATTATTAAAATGCCACTATTGATAAATGGCTGCGAATGGTAATATGATGTCATCACTATTTCAAAATGCACATCTTTTCACATTTAGTTTCTTTATTTCCACCCCATTCTGTCTTTCAGACTTTTAATGTGTGTAAAATGATGCTTACTGTGCCAAGAAAAAATAGCCAAGAATTCGGGAATCGACATTGTTCTACCTGCGTCTGGATAAAAAAATGTTATATCAAATTCATGGTCTTCAAGGGATTTCAAGTCTAAAACCCAATTATTGTGAACATTATTAATGGTTTGAAGTGCAGTTTGAACAGCATTATTATGGCTTGCGCCAAAATCCATTATTTTCTTTTCGGTGTGAGGATTTACTATAATATTGTTTTCTTCCAATCCACGTTTAAACATAATATAAGCTCTCAAATGAGCATCCGCAACATGGATTATTACTTGCTGAACTGTCCAACCATTTTCCCTATATTCAGTATCAAATTTTTCATCATCAAAATTTTCAACAGTTTTTACCAATTCAACAGGGAGATTCCCAAGAATTCTAATGTATTCCTGCACATCTTCATCAGATATTTTTACAGGCATTTCAAATCTTCCAACCGGATATTTTAGTAATTCTAGATCGTTCATTTTTATTATTAATAGTCATCTTTATATTAGGTTACAAAGGTAATTCAACAATACTATCCTTTTGATAGTACTTACCTGTAGGAAAGTGATATTTATACAAAATGAAACAATTTGCTACTTGATCATTTTTCTAATAATTCATTTTTACTTTCCTTTGTAAAGTAATTATCGAAAAGAAAGTAATTGGCAGATATGAAAGAGATTGCAGAAAAACAAAAACAAAAGCAAACACATTATAATTGTGCAGAAACAATAATACCGTTACGTGATGCATTGGACGTATTCAGTGGAAAATGGAAAATACCAATTTTATTTTCGATGATGTCTGGAAATGAACGATATACTGACATTCAAAGCAGTATGCCATGTATCTCTCCAAAGGTTTTGGTAAAGGAATTAAAAGACCTTGAAGAACATAAATTAATCAAAAGGGTAATTATTGATGATTATCCAATCAAGATTTTGTACAAATTGGAACCTTATGCTCAAACCGTTATACCAATAATTGAAACCCTCAAAACTTGGGGGCAAAACCATAGAAATAAGCTATTTAGGGCAAAAGAAGAAATCATAAATTCAACTAAATGATTAAGACATTTAGTAAATCTTTAAGTAATTAAAAAGCGAAAATATTATTACGTAAGCAAAAATTCCGTAGAAAGGGCCGGCTTCAAATTTAATAATGGCAAAAGCTAAATTGAACGACTTCCAATAGGCATTTGTACAAGATTCAACATTCATTCTTCGAGTGAACTTTTGTATCAAAATCCCACCATCGGCAATACTCGAACCCTTATTGGTCTACACGAGTAAGAGCAAGAAACTCGCACTTGCTACAGGAAAATATTTTTAAAACTAATAATTGAAGAATTTATTAATACAAAAATCCCATTCGCACAATCTTGTCCGAATGGGATTTTTATAAAAAAAACGGAATATTTTATCTACTCCATTCCTCTATACTCGCTTTATTCATCTCTACATATTCTTTATTTCCGGCAGCTTCCGAAGCAGAAATAGACCATTTAGCCGTTTCGATTGCACCTTTTTTATCTCCTTGTTTAGCCTGAATCAATGATTTCAATCTCAAATAATAAAACGGAACTGACTTAGAATTTTCAACCGCTTTATCAATATAAGATCTTCCTTTGGCAATATCTCCGTTAGACTGATAATAATATTGAGCCGCAGTATAATATTCTTCAGGTGTTGGTCCAGCAAGGGTTTTATCAATACTTGCAATGGCCAATTTATTAGTAGGTACTTCAAATTTCAAAGACACATATGAATTCTCCCATGAAATATCTAAAGTTGCTGAATTAGTTGTCAAATTATTGATTGCAATAGTAAAGGTTTCTACTGGCTTAGTCAATGCTTCATCATTAACAGTAGCCTTCAAAGCCACTTTTTCCTCATCATATTCTTTAGGATTACCCCAATTATCTGTCGCGGTATAAAAAAGGATATCCCAACTTTGAACATTTGGAATAGTATATAAAGCATATTTTCCTTTCTTCAAGGTTTTCCCATTTATCACTACATCATCACTAAAAGAAATTATAGTGTTTTCATTGGCTCCGGTACGCCATAACTGACCAAATGGAACCAAATTCCCTAAAACCGATCTTCCCCTTGCAGATGGTCTGGAATATACAATTTCAACATCTGTTAAACCAACGACTTGTTTTACAACAGCATTCGGACTCATTTCAGGAATTCTAACCTGAGCTTCAACACTAAAATGAGAAACCACTAGAAATAATACAATCAATACTCTTTTCATAATTCTGGAATGTTTTTAAAAAAATCAAATTTACAATATCTGTTTTATGACAGCTGTTAATTATTGCATAATTTAGAATCCATTTCTTTTACTCTGGAATAGTCTAACTCGTCAAAATGATTCACCACATAATCTGCCAATGACAAATCCTGATTTTTAGAATGCTCACTATTGTAACCTATACACAAAATCCCTGCCGCTTTTCCTGCAATAATCCCATTGGTACTATCTTCAATAATAATACAATTTTCTTTAGGTGCGATAGATAAACTAGCAGCATGTTCAAAAATGGCCGGATGTGGTTTTGATTTTGGAAAATCCTCACCACTTACTTTATGCGTAAAATATTGATGTAAATTAAAACGATTAAATATGCGTTCTATAGTCACTTTTGAAGCAGAAGATGCTAAAATCATCTGAACTCCATTTTGATGTAAATCTTCGATTAAATTGCGAACGCCTGCCAATAATTCTAAATCTTCTTTCGTATCAAAGGCATCATTAAAAATACTGCGTTTTCTTAAAATTAAATCTTCAACATCTTGTTCTAATTGGAAGATATCTTTCAATTTTTGAAAAATATTTCGGGTTGAATTTCCCGTGAATGAAGTATATAACTCTTCACTTACTTCGATATTTAATTCTTTAAATTGTTTGTAATAGGCATAACGATGTACCGGTTCCGTGTCCACAATTACACCGTCCATGTCGAAAATTACGGTTTGTATCATTCTTTTGTTTTTAGTTTATTATTTTGTTTAAAGTTGAAAGTTTAAGCATGACTTCTAATCTCTAACTTCTAACTTCTAACTTCTAACTTCTGACTTCTGACTTCTGACTTCTGACTTCTAACTTTTAGTCTCTGCTTTCAAAAGATCACGAATTACTGTTTCAGCAGCGTGTAATCCAAATAAAGCCGGCATATAACTGTTCGTTCCGTAAAAAGATTTTTTAAAGTTGGTTCCATCGGTCATTTTCACACTCGTTTCATCTGGTTTTTCCATTGAGAAAACCGCTTTCACTCCTTTTTTCACTCCCATTTTTCGCAAACGCTTACGTACTACTTTTGCTAACGGACATACATCTGTTTTACTTATATCTTTTACCGTTACTTTTCCAGCCTGCATTTTTCCTCCTGCACCCATATTTGATATAATTTTCACTTTCTTTTTCTTGCATCCCACAATCAAATTCAATTTTGGCGTGATACTGTCAATACAGTCCAAAACATAGTCCATATCTTCAGAAACCAATTCGAATGCACGTTCAGGAGAAAGAAATTCTTTTACTCGGGTCAAATTCAATTCCGGATTAATATCCATCAAACGGTCTCCTACAATGGTTACTTTTGGTTCACCTACTGTAGAATGTAACGCAGGTAATTGTCGGTTAATATTAGTAATATCTACTACGTCACCATCTACAATAATCATATTTCCCACTCCGGCGCGGGCTAAAAATTCGGCTGCAAAAGAACCAACTCCGCCTAATCCAACTACCATCACTGTAGCATTTTGCAATTTATCTAATCCTTCTTTTTTGAATAAAAGTTCCGCTCTTTCGGTCCACTCTGCCATAATAAAATCGTTTATTTGGTAATTTGTTTGATATTTTGTTATTTTTTAAAAACAGTTTTCACATTTTCTGAAATCTGCAGTTGCAATTCTACTACTGTAATCTTTTTATATTTTGCCGCTAAGGCATAAACCTCACGTATTCCCTCTTCTACCATATCCGTTTCCAAGAAAAATCGGTTATTCGGTGTATTGACAAAAACAGTTTCCAACTCAGGATTTCGCAATAAATTTTTTCCAAACGAAAGATAAAATCCATTGTTTAGTAATTGTTTAGCCAACTGCTCTTTTTTAGAAAAGCCGTGAATTACAATGGGTGTAGTAATTTTTAAACGGTTTTTCATTTCTACCAATTCCTGAAAAGCTAAGACACAATGAATCACTACAGGCTTTTGTAATTTTTCAGCAATAAGTAATTGACGTTCCAAAACTTGCAATTGAACTTCAAAAGCGGTTTCGCTGCGTTTATCCAAACCACATTCGCCAATGGCTAAGCATTCCGGCGAAGCTGTTTTTTCTTCTAAAATTTTGAAATCACTTTCCAATCGGTCTTCGTCGATAAACAAAGGATGAATTCCGATAGAATAATTTAAAATTGACACATCAAACTCCTGAGGATATTGGTTCACCAATTCTAAAATAGCAGCATCATTAGTAAACTGATGCGTATGTAAATTGAAATACTGCATTAGTCGTGAAATTTTTTAACTCCTGCATAAATAGCCACTTTCAAATCATTTTCTAAGGGCACTCTCGGACAGGAATAATGATGACTATAAGCACAATACGGATTGTAAGAGGTATTAAAATCGATTGCAATCGTATTTCCTTTTGGGATTTTTAAATCAATATATTTCCCTCCTATGTAACTTTCTTTACCTGAAGTTGCATCAAAAAAAGGTAAAAACAAATCGTCTTTATATTTTGGATTTTTGATTAAATCAAGACTTTGGTAGACATTTAATTTACAATTCTTCTCCTCTATTACAAAATGTACTTCGCCATATTTGACATAAGCAGGTTTTCTATCGGTAGATGTTGCCATCTTAAAAGGTTTCTCTTTTGTAGTTCTGACAAATTTAGCAATAACAAAATACTTTTCGTTAACAGGGTAAAAATCCAAACCTTTAAAACTTTTAAAATCAGCTTCATCCAGCGGGCTGGTATCACGAGTAGCATATTCTTTATTTAAATCTTGCTGGTATTTTTTGGCTGCAGCCAAATCAAATTTTTCCTGAGAAACACCAAAAACACTTTGTAACAAAACGGCTAATAATAGAATATACCTCATCTTCAATTTTTTATGCAAAAATAACTTAAAAGTTAGAAAGCGACAAAGATATTTCAAATGGAAGATTGACGATTCTTGATTTAAGACGGCACTATGTTTTAAATTCAAATACAAAATATTTTAAAAATTAATATATTAGCATACTTAAGCAACTTAGCTATTGCTTTCTTTTTTAAACAAATCAACATTAATGAAAAATACCATTTCGCAAAGAGTAGCCGACTTTTTAAAAAACTTCCCGCCTTTTAATTTCTTAGATCAAATTGATATTGAAAAACTATCCGAAAAAGTTTCTATCATCTACAAAGAAAAAGGTGTTGTAATATTTGAAGAAAATGAGGAAACACATGACTGCTTTTATGTTGTCCACAAAGGAGCCGTTGAATTGCTAAAAAATCAAAAAAATGATATTTTAGACATGTGTGACGAAGGTGATATTTTTGGTTTACGACCTTTAATTGCCCATGAAAATTATAAAATGGAAGCCAGAACACATGAAGAAACCATTCTTTATGCGATTCCAATTGACATTTTCAAACCCTATGCCATAAAAAATTTAAATGTTGGAAGCTTCATTATTGAGAGTTTTGCCTCTAACACACATAATCCCTATTCTAAAAGTCATCGTGGAAAATTATACGGTAATACTTTTGATGATGAAAACAACGCCGATGATGTAATCGATACTGATAATAAAATACTCGATTTACAGCCCATAAAATATTCCAAAAAAATAATTACTTGCTCCAGAGCTGCAACTGCAAAGGAAATTGCCAAGACCATGACAAAGAAAAATGTAGGAGCCATGCTGGTAGTTGAAGATATGTTACCCATAGGAATTATTACCGACAAAGATTTAAGAAATAAAATTGTTACCGGGGATCATTCTATCAATACTACAGCCGATGTGATTATGAATTCGCCTGTAATTACCTATTCTAAAAAAATGACCATCACTCAGGCACAAATGGCAATGATGAAAAGTAATATCAGTCATTTATGTTTAACAAAAGACGGAACACCTAATACTAAAGTGGTTGGAATCTTATCCAAACACGATGTCATGGTTGCATTAGGAAACAATCCAGCCGTTTTAATCAAAGCTTTAAAAAGAGTCAAAAAGGTAAAAGAAATAAAGCCTATTCGAGCTAAAATCACGCAACTACTTCAGGGCTATATAAATCAAAATATTCCAATAACGCTAACCGCTAAAATAATTACAGAACTAAATGATGCCTGTATTCAAAGAGTTATTGAATTATCATTAGCAAAAATGAAAACACCGCCACCGGTTAAATTTTCCTGGTTAGCCTTAGGAAGTCAGGGACGCAGTGAACAATTATTGCATACTGATCAGGATAATGCTTTGATTTATGAAGATGTACCTGAGGATAGAGAAGAAAAAACCCGTAAATACTTTTTAGAATTAGCTGCAATTGTCAACAAAGGGCTTTTTGAAATTGGTTATGATTATTGTCCTGCCGAGATGATGGCTTCAAATCCAAGTTGGTGTTTAAGTTTGAATCAATGGAAACAGTTGGTACACGACTGGATTAGCAAACCCGGAAAAGACGAAGTATTACTTTCTTTTATCTTTTTTGATTACAGCTTATCCTATGGCGACAGAGACTTAACTAATCAATTATCCGATTATATTTTTGGGGATATTGAAGCTAATCCTATTTTCTATGTTCACTTAGTAAGTGGCGCTTTGCAAAGCCCTTCGCCTACAGGCTTTTTCAGACAATTTTTAGTAGAACAAGATGGCGCACATAAAGATTTCTTTGATATCAAAAGACGGGCGCTAATGCCACTGGCTGATGCTGCAAGAGTTCTAATACTTTCTCATTCGGTTAAAGGAATCAGCAATACCTATGAACGATTTGAAAAATTAGCTGAACTGGAACCACAAAATAAAGAATTGTATCTTTCTTGCTCTTATTCGTATAAAGCCTTACTAAAATTCCGTACCAAACAAGGACTTTTACATCATGATTCAGGACAATTCATCGAACTAGAAGCGTTATCAAAACTGGAAAAAGTAAAACTTAAACGAACTTTTAAAACTATCAAAGAACTTCAAGAAGTGATTTCGATGCGTTTTAATCCCGGAAAAATCGCATTATAATGACTATTAAAGAAAAAATTATTGAGTCGCTCCAAATATTAGGAATTTTAAAAGTACCTATTGAAGAGTGTTTAAATTTCCCCGTCGAATCAGCTCGATTTGTCGTTTTAGATACTGAAACTACTGGTTTTGATTATGATAAAGACCGTATTCTTTGCATAGGAGCAATCGTTTTACAAAACGGAACTATCAATGTAGAAGATAGTTTTGAACATTATATTGATCAGGAGCATTTTGATAAAACGAGTGTAGTTATTCACGGAATTATAAGGCGTGACGTATTGAATCACAAATCCGAAATTGAGGTTTTACAATTGTTTTTGGATTATTTGGGCGATTCTATCATCATAGCACATCACACCCGTTTTGATGTTACTATGATTAACAATGCCTTAGAACGAAACGGATTAGATAAACTTAAGAACAAAACCTTAGATACTGCGGTTTTATACAAAAAAACACTCATTAAATCCAATTTGCTTCAGTATAAAGATCATTATACCTTAGATGACTTAGCCGATAAATTTGATATTTCTAAAAAAGACCGTCATACCGCCATAGGAGATGCTTACATTACAGCAATTGCCTTCTTAAAAATTCTTAAAAAATTAAAAGAAAAGTACCCTAACATCATGCTTTATCATCTTTTTAAATAATAAAAAGCTCCAATTGGAGCTTTTTATTTATTCTAAGACCAGACCTATTTGTCCATCATCTTCTAATTGTATGGAAGTATCATCGGCATTTAATTCGCCTTTGACTTCTAATTCTTCAGCAACTATCTCTTCAGGAGCTTCATAAGGTAGAGATTCCAAAGCATTAACTTGTTTCAACTTATCCGTTGTCAATTGGTTTCCAAGTGCCTTAAATCCTTTTACCGCAATAAAATTCTCTACATCAATGGTCACACTTTCTTTTTGCACTCCTTTTATTTTTGGAAACACTAATTCTACTAATGGTCTATAATCGGTAGAAACTAACTCTAACTGTGAATTAGGATGTTCGGTAATAAAAATATCTTCCTTAGCTTCATTTTCGACCAAGAAACGTTTCAAATAATAACGCTCTTTTTCGCCATCATAATAAATGGCTGAAATAGGTTTTTTAGGAATCCATTTTTCCAGCACAATCATATCCTCTTCAAAGTGAGTCGTCAATTCCGGAATGATTACTTTTAATTTTCCAGATTGTTGTATAATTAAAATCTTATCACTTGGCCTGAATTCGCCTAACAATTCTCCTCTGGCATCCACATTCAAACGTTGAACGGTATCATCGTACCAAATTTTTCTTGGCAACAAAGTAGAAATACCTTTTTCTTTAATTTCGATTTTCTTAATTGGATATTTGGTAACCAAATTCCCTTTGGAAGCTCGTCCTTTAATCGCCAATTTGGCAAAATCCAGATCGAATTTTAATTTCTTAATACTGCTTATTTGACGTAACAGAATCGTAATTACCTCCGCTTCTCCATTAGGATTGCAGGTAAAATACAACACCATAGAACCTTTGGTTCCATTGGTTAAATCGTATAATTTATCTCTGGTAACACCGGAAACATTAAATCGTTTGATATAAGAAGGCCCGGATTTTCCATCGCGATACACCATATTGTAAATCGTGCGTTTGTCGCTCTTGTCAAAAACAGCTACATGGATAATATCTTTACCCACAAAAGTCTTGGCATCTACTTTAGTGACCATCATACTTCCGTCTCGCAAAAAGACAATCACATCATCAATATCCGAACAATCAGTTACGTATTCGTCTTTTTTCAAACTAGTTCCTACGAAACCTTCGGCTCTATCGACGTACAACTTGGTATTTCGCAACACAACTTTGGTCGCTTCGATATCATCAAAAATGCGTAACTCCGTTTGGCGTTCTCTGCCTTTTCCGTATTTCTCTTTTAATTTGGTAAAATAAGCTATTGCAAAATCTATGATGTGTTCCAAGTTGTATTCTACCTCCTTCATCTCGTCTTCTAATTTCGAAATAAAATCATCTGCTTTATCCGAATCGAAACGGGTAATACGAATCATTGGGATTTGAGTCAAACGCTGTAAATCCTCATCATTAATTTCTCTGACAAAGGACTTTTTGAATGGCTCAAAACGATCGTATAAATATTTATAAAGAGATTCTCTGTCAGAATACAATTTGAAATCAATATACATTTCTTCACGAATGAATATTTTTTCCAAAGTAGCAAAATGCCATTTGTTTTTTAATTCTTCCAATTGAATTTCCAACTCCTGACGCAACAAATCGACCGTTCTGTTAGTCGAAATCTTCAACATCGCTGAAACTCCAATAAATAAAGGTTTGTTGTCCTCAATCACACAACCTAAAGGCGCTACCGAAGTTTCGCAAGCGGTAAATGCAAATAACGCATCTATAGTTTTATCCGGAGAAACGCCTGGATACAAATGAATTAAAATTTCTACCTCAGCGGCCGTATTGTCTTCAATTTTCTTGATTTTGATTTTTCCTTTTTCATTGGCTTTCAAAATACTGTCAATCAATGTCGACGTATTGGTTGAAAAAGGAATTTGAGTAATCGCTAAAGTATTTTTATCAACCTGAGCAATTTTAGCACGCACACGTACACGTCCGCCACGCATTCCATCATTATAATTGGAAACGTCAGCGATACCTGCCGTCATAAAATCAGGGTATAACGTAAACGGTTTTCCCTTTAAAATTTTAATCGAAGCATCAATCAGTTCGTTAAAATTATGAGGCAATACCTTTGTAGAAAGACCTACCGCAATCCCTTCAGCACCTTGAGCAAGTAACAAAGGAAATTTTACCGGAAGATTAATTGGTTCGGCTTTTCTACCATCATAGGACATACCCCATTCAGTAATTTTAGGCGAATACAAAACTTCCAGAGCAAATTTTGACAAACGTGCTTCAATATAACGCGATGCTGCTGCACCATCACCTGTTAGAATATTCCCCCAGTTTCCCTGACAATCAATCAGTAAATCTTTTTGACCTATTTGAACCATCGCATCGGCAATACTGGCATCACCGTGCGGGTGATATTGCATAGTATGACCTACAACATTGGCAACTTTGTTGTAACGTCCGTCATCCAACTCTTTCAACGAGTGCATAATACGGCGTTGAACGGGCTTAAATCCGTCCTCAATGGCAGGAACAGCACGCTCCAAAATAACATAGGAAGCATAATCCAAAAACCAGTCTTTGTACATACCGGTAACTTTGGTAATGGTATCACTGCCATCTCCTTCTTCCTGATGCTCGTAAAAATGTTCACCTTCAAATTTAGAAGCATCTACGTTAATAATTTCATCCGCCTCTTCTCCATCTTGATTGTCATCAATAGGATTCTCTTCCGAATTATTTTCTTCGTTGTCTGGAATGATGTTATCGTCTTCTTCGTCTTTCATATTTTGATTACGAAATTAATTTTATTAAATCTTCCTTGCTCGGCAAAACCGTTTTGTACTTACTAGCAAAGATTTGTTCATTATTTTCTGGTAAAGTATATTCTACAACCAAATCACTTTTGTTTTGACACAGAACAATTCCAATTGTTTTATTTTCACCTTCAATGCGTTTTTCCCTATCGTAATAGTTCACATACATTTGCATTTGTCCTAAATCCTGATGTTTTAATTCGCCTATTTTCAAATCAATAAGTACAAAACATTTTAAAACTCGATTGTAAAAAACCAAATCTATTCTAAAATGTTTATCATCAAATGTAATTCGGTCCTGACGGGCAACAAATGTAAATCCGTGACCTAATTCTAATAAAAAATGCTCTAGTTTATTAATAATTTCAGCTTCTAATTCGGTTTCAGAATATTGATTCAATTCTGGTAACCCAAGAAATTCCAAAATATAAGGATCTTTAATAAGATCTTTAGGTTTCTCTATAATCTGACCTTGTTCTGAAAGTTTCAAAATTCCTTCTTTATCTCTGCTTAAAGCCAATCGGGCATAAAGAGCCGAGTCATATTGTCTTTTTAATTCCCGAACACTCCAATTGTATTTTTCAGATTCTATTTCGTAGAAACGTCGTTCTTTTTCATCGTCAATTCGCATTAGAAATGAATAATGAGACCAAGTCAATTTGAATATAGAAAATAATGTTTCAGAATTCAATTCCGCAGTCAGTGACTGCGTTTTTTCATTTTCAGAATTCTGCGACAATGTTGCGGAATTCTTTATCTCCAAAATCCGCGACAGTGTAGCGGATTTTGAATAAATCAAATAAAACTTTCTAATTCGTTCTAAAACATCGATAGAAAACCCTTTCCCAAACTCCTTAGTCAATTGTTGTGAAAGTCCTTTTAAGAGTTGTTTACCATATTCAGCTCTCTCTTTTCCGTTTTGTTCTTCTTCAACAATCATTCTCCCTATCTCAAAATAGGTGTAAACCATTGTTGAATTTACAGTACGTAAAACTTGTTGTCGGGCATTTTGTAAGAGCTCAACAACCTGTTGGAATAAAACTTTATTTTGAAGATTTTTTTGCAAATTTTATATTTAAAAAAATTAAGCTTCCTCCAAAGTATCTACTTCCACCTTCAGGTTTTTGATGATAAACTCTTGTCGGTCAGGCGTATTTTTACCCATGTAAAAAGACAACAATTGCTCCACCGAAGTATTTTTGTCCATCATCACCGGATCCAATCGAATATCTTCGCCTATGAAATGCTGAAACTCATTTGGAGAAATCTCTCCCAATCCTTTGAATCGGGTGATTTCCGGTTTCGGTTTTAATTTTTCTATCGCGGCTACTCTTTCTTCTTCCGAATAGCAATAAATGGTTTCTTTTTTATTTCGAACCCTAAACAAAGGCGTTTGCAAAATATACAAATGTCCTTCTTTGATCAATTCAGGGAAAAATTGCAGGAAAAATGTAATTAACAATAATCGAATGTGCATCCCATCGACATCGGCATCGGTAGCGATAACAATGTTGTTGTAACGCAGGTTTTCCATATCGTCTTCGATATCTAAAGCCGCCTGTAACAAGTTGAATTCCTCATTTTCATAAACAATTTTCTTGCTCATGCCGTACGAATTCAAAGGCTTACCGCGCAAACTAAATACTGCCTGTGTATTTACATCACGCGATTTGGTAATCGAACCCGAAGCCGAATCTCCCTCGGTAATAAACAGCGTACTTTCTAAATAACGTGGGTTTTTAATATCTGGTAAATGGACACGACAGTCACGTAATTTTTTATTGTGCAAACTCGCTTTTTTAGCTCTGTCTTTGGCTAATTTTCGAATACCCGAAAGTTCTTTTCGTTCTCTTTCTGCCTGTAAAATTTTGCGTAACAACAAATCTGCTGCCTCTGGATTTTTGTGCAGGTAATTGTCTAAATTATTTTTGACAAAATCATTAACGAATGTTCGCACCGATGGCATTCCGGGCTCTGATCCTATTTCGGTAGAACCTAATTTAGTTTTGGTTTGCGATTCAAAAACCGGTTCCATCACCTTAATACTCACCGCTCCAACAATCGATTTTCGAATATCAGAAGGTTCAAAACCTTTGTTGTAAAACTCTCTAACGGTTTTTACAATCGCTTCTCTAAAGGCAACTAAATGTGTACCTCCCTGAGTCGTATTTTGACCATTTACAAAGGAATGGTATTCTTCGCTGTATTGCGATTTACTATGGGTCATCGCAATTTCGATATCATCTCCTTTGAGATGGATGATATCGTAAACCTTATCCTCTTCAGCTATATTTTCGTTTAATAAATCCTTTAATCCGTAGTCCGAAAAGAATTTTTCTCCGTTATAAATGATTGTTAATCCGGTATTCAGATAACAATAATTTTTAAGCATTTTAACCACATACTCATTCCTGAATTTGTAGTTCTTAAAAATTGCCTCGTCAGGTGTAAAGGTTACTTTAGTACCTTTTCGCTTGGTTGTTTCAATAATATCTTCTTCCAGCACCAAATTTCCAGCCGAAAACTCCGCCGCTTTTTGCTTTTCTTCACGAACCGATTCTACACGAAAAAAAGTAGACAAGGCATTTACCGCCTTGGTACCAACTCCGTTCAAACCTACTGATTTCTTAAAAGCCAGTGAATCATATTTACCTCCGGTATTCATTTTAGAAACTACATCGACTACTTTTCCTAACGGAATTCCACGTCCGTAATCACGCACCGAAACCGTTTTATCCCTGATAGTCACTTCGATAGTTTTACCTGTCCCCATGACAAACTCATCGATACAGTTATCGATAACCTCTTTCAATAAAATATAGATACCGTCATCAGGCGAAGAACCGTCACCTAATTTCCCGATATACATTCCGGGACGCATACGAATATGCTCTTTCCAGTCTAATGACCGAATATTATCTTCGGTATATTTACTTTGATCTGACATTAAAATTTGTGGATTTTTTGCTAATATAGCATATATCACCCTATTTTAAAAGGACTGCCAATTAAAGTTATCAAAAATGATATTGACAGGGGAAATTAGACCACAGAAACTAAAGATTTTACGATTTCCATACTTTTAGACTGGTTTTCTTTTTTACTATTTGAACCACAACTTAAAGTAATTTCAGGAAACACCGCTCCCGCCATACGCTGTATCTTGTGGCGGCATAAACGCCACCGCCACAAGGATGCCGCTGCTGTCGGGGGTAATGAGGAGGATTTGTATTTTATGCATTCTCTATTTTCTTCCCAAACAAAAAACCACGAATAAAAACTATCCGTGGTTTCCCTTATTTAACAAAAATCTCTTTCAATTGTCCGATGATGTTTCCACCACCTGAAATGCTAATCTCACCTATTTTGTCGGCTATTTTTTCTACATATTCCATTTCTTTCAACTTCCATAACATTTCATTTTCCTCCATCAATTTGGCGGTATTCAATAAACTTCTGGTGGAAGCTGTTTCTTCACGTCGCATAATACTGTTAGCCTGTGCTTTTTTCTCGGCTACCAAAACCTGATTCATGATTTCTTTCATGTCTCCTGGCAAAATTACATCCCGAATTCCCGCATCAGAAACTGACAAACCTAAAGTACTGATTTTAGACGTCACATCTTCTAAAATTGCTGTAGCTATCGTATCTTTTTTACTCAACAATTCGTCCAAAGTCAAACTTCCCACAAAGGCTCTTAAAGCCAACTGCATCAACACATATAACTGTTTTTCAAAATCTTTATTATCCACCAAAGCTTTCAAAACATCTACTACTTGGTATCTCACATAAAAATTGATTCGCAATCCTGCTTTATCTTTAGTCAACAATTCCTGACCTGAAATTTCCAATTGCTGTTGCCTCATATCAGCTGTTTTTACCTCAACAGTGGTATTGTTGTTCCAAAAGTAATAAGTTCCGGCCATTACTTCTTTGATCAATTTACCATCAACAAACAACAATCCTTTTTCATAATTAAAAACCTGAAATTTGCGAGTGTACATTCGTAATTTGGCATTTTCCAATAAAGTTGTTGCAATATTTTCTGTAATGTCAACTTTTGTTACATCTACTTTTACAAATTCGTTTTTCACATAAGCCTTCCAAAAAGCGTAACGACCAGTTTGTAATACTTCTTTAAACATACCGTTTGTATAATACAACGCTATTTCGTTATCACCTACTTCCACAACTTCTAATAGGGAAGCCAATTCTTTGTTCTCTAACAAAATATTCAGTTCTATTGGAGCTACAAATGATTGTTTCATCTCAAATATTTTTAACTCTTTGTTTCCAATAATCCAGTATCTTCCTTCTTGTAATACTTTTGTTAACTTCCCGCGTTCAAACACCAAACCCACTTGGTACGCATTAATTGTAATTCTCTTTATCATAATTTCTCTTTTTATTTTTTTTCTTAATACTTAATACTTCTTTCTCATTTCTAAATAAAAAACCACTTTGTCTTTCTCCTCCGAGAAAAACGGGCGAACATTTTTGTTGTTTGTTTACGCTATTTGTTTGCGATTCTTTTTTGAAAAAGCGATGCTACAATCACTCAAACAATCAAATCGAAAAGAAAAAGTGTCTTTCAAACCCCATTCCTGTTCGCACTGGCTTTATCATGAGTGTGAAATTCAATTCTTAAACCTACATTTCACTGACAAAGACAAAGCAGTTTTTTTGGGTACATCTTTTTAAGAGTGATGCGCTCTGGAGACAACCAGCCGTCAAATCGAACCTAAATCGATTGCAGGATTCGAACCTGCGAATTTTCTATTGTTCTAACCAACTGAACTATTCCGATTGCTCGGAAGCGGGAATCGAACCCACGACCCATAGAGTGGTGACCATTTTTTGGAAAACAGCCTAAACCTCCAAATCAAGTTGCACAGCAAAGCATCATCCGCTTTCGCGAAACCTTTGCTACATTAGTGCTATACAGAAACACCCAACAGGACTTGTTTGATATTGTATTTCAACTAAACCTTTGTCACATCGAGCGCAGTCGAGATGTATAAATGGTTCTCGCCTTTTACTAGTCTTGAGCCCTTTCGAAAGATTCGATCTGACAATCACTAATTATAGACCTATTACTAACTCAAAGAACTTGTTTTATTTCCTGAACAAATATTCAAAACGAAGTGCGCAGTTATTTTGCGCAGTAAAAATTATTTTGCACTAATAAAAAAAATCAAAAATTTCTTTAGTTTGTTATCATTATTATTTGAGATATTTACTACTTTAACCAGCCATATATACAAACTATATTATCAATATCCATGAAGAAACATCTTAAATACATCGACGGAACTTCAGATAAGTTTTGGCAAATTGAAGTTGCAAAAAGTGAATTTACAGTTACTTATGGTCGAAATGGTACTGCTGGAATATCTCAAACCAAAATATTTGAAAAAGACGAAGATTGCCTAAAAACAGCAGAAAAGCTAATAGCAGAAAAAATCAAAAAAGGATATTCTGAAAATGGTGATGTTTTGATAGTTAATAAAGTGGATACCAAAAGCGGAAAATCGAACAATATAACTGCAATTTTAGAAGAATACGACACTATAATAAATCAAAAAAACAGTGCATTACTTTTACCTTTTTTAGAAAAAAACACAAAAGGGAATTTAGATCCAATCAGAAGACATATCAAAAAAAACAAGCGTTATTGGATGACATTCATTGATTTAACGAAAGAACCTGGTTATAAAAAAACAAAAGATAATAATTGGTCTTGGGGAATTCGCGGTGATGAAAAGATAAAAGAAATAATAACATTAAGTGCTATTGCAACTTTTGATAAAACAGATATTCTCTCGTTTGACGAAGCAATCAACTATTTAGAAAGAGCACATGAAGCTGTCATTTTAGAAATTTTAAATTGGACAAAACCCAAGTGGATTGAACTTTATATTCTGGATAGATTTAGAAAAAATGAGTGGCAAAATTTTGATTATAAATCACTCCGTTTCCTAGAGGATAAAAACTTTATTACTTTCAACCCTGAATTATTTGGGTTATGCTTGTCTAGATTTAATAGTTGGCATGGAAAAATAAAACCTCGAGAATTTGTAGATTTTTTAACGAATGATGAAATTGCATATAAAAGAGACATCCCACTATTATTTGAATATGAAACAAATATTCAAAATAGTACCTTTAATGAAACTCCAAATGCCAGCTACAGAGAATTCAATACTTGGAATTTGGCTTTAACCCAATTAATAGTCGAAAACAAATTAGATAAAAAAACATTACTTGAAAATGCAATCCTAATTCAAACAAAAGAATGGAATAATAATCTAAAACTCTTTTTTAGGAAGATAGTAGAAGATATAAACACAACTGTTGAAGATCTAATTCCATTTCAAGAGAACATTTTTACTTTCTTTCATAATTCCAATCCAACCATTGTCAATTATGGTGCTGATTTGATAAAGAAAATACAGAGTCATCCCAAATTTAAAACTAAAACATATCTAGAATGGGTTGAAAGCTTAATGATGCGAAACGATTGTAAGGCCGCTATTAAAAAAAGTTTAATGGTTTTGGAAAAAATAAGCAACAACAAACCAAAACTAAACAAACAAATTGCCTTAATAATCACTGATATTTATATTATTTCAGATTTAAATATTCAAGAAAAAACAACCAAACTACTTTTAAAAATTGGCAGCAAAAAAGATAACTCTCTAACTGAGAAACTAACCGCTTATGTAAGCTTCATGCAAGCAAACATTAAAATAAGTTTAAGTGAGTTTTTGAGTAAGGATGAATTGGTTATTGATGAATCTTCATTAGAACATTATCAATATAAAAATGAAAAAATAAAAGTACTTGTTGAAGAAGTTGAAATTCCGAAAGATTGGAATGAAATCCTCTTTTTAATTGGGCGTTTTATTGCTTCTAATGAAATAATTGATTCTGAAACAATAATTAATGTATTTATTTCACAAACACATTTGTTTCCTTCGGATTATACAAGTCAATTACAACCCTACTTAAAACAATTGGAGAAGACTTACTTTACAAGTATTCTAAAAACTTATATTACGAATTTATTAATCAATAAAATCCCTAATAAAGATTTTGTTTATAGAATAAACGATAAAGAATTAATTACACTGAATACTCTCAAACTTATAAAACCTCTTATTCAAAAAGCACTTCTAAAAAACCATGATGGATCAAAAATCCCTTTATTATCATTTCCTACCCACAAACCTTATTGGGTTGCACCTAAAATACTTTTAGAACGAATTATTCAATATCAAAATTCAAATGAAACTATTGATAAAGTCGATTTAAGTATTGCAATTAGCCGAATGCCAAGAGAAAATATAGATGAGGCTCTTCCATTGTTGAGTAAACTTGATACCGAAATGAATGAATTAATGTCTTTTTGTCTTGGAGTTTCAAAAGAAGTTAAAATCAGTTCTTCATCTATAATTTCTAAAGTGTTTCAAAAAGTAACAGGTTCTAATCAAGATGCTGAAAAACTAGCATTATGGGCCGTTGCCGCTAGAACCTATTATCCAAATGAAACCTTTGAAGAATTTGAAAAAACAGCACTAAATGATATTCCGTTCATTACAAAACCTTATGTTACCGAAATACATTTTAAAGAAAATTGGAACGAATGGAAAAATTATCAAACCAAAATTTTAGAACGTTCTCCTTCGTGGATGGAACTTACATATCAGCTACCCGTTGAGAAAAACGTTCCGCAAAATTTTATATATAATTTAGATTTACACCCAAAAAAAGAAAGATACAAATGGCATTCTGATTATGTACTACGTTCGGAAGACAACACCTATTATTGGAATAGTCTTATGCCTCAAAACAATCAGCCACTTTCGTACTTATTATTAGAAAAAAACTGCAAAACAGCCGAAGGAACTAATGATGAGTTAAAAGGATTTTTAAACATTGTGAACTTACCTGGATTTCAATTTGATACAACCTCATCATTGGTATTTGCCTGTTGTTTCTTTCAGGAGAAAAAAGATCTTCGTTTATTAGCTTCAGAAGTAATTATAAGTCTGGTCGAAAAGCAAAATATAGACACAAACCTTTTTACTGAAAAATTAGCTTTCCTGATTTCAAATAAATATGGTGTTCTATCACGATTTATTGACGGAATTATTAGCCTAAAAGATGTTTCTCCACTACACAACTCAGCATTATTCTTAATTTTAGAAGGAATATTCAAAAGAATAGAAATAAACGATAAATTGCCAACTAATTTTAAAAAAATGGTTGAAAATTATTTAGATATTATGGTAAAAACCAATCAAAAACCATCAATAGAAAGTATTCATTTTTTTGAAAAATATAAAGAGAACAATTCGCTAAAACCTCTAATCAAACAACTTTTAATTACATAAAATGAACGATTTACTATATAGCTATCAGAATGTTTCTACCTTAAATAAAACAAAAGGTATAAATAATTTGGTAATGGCACACCAAACAGAAATAGAAGAAATAAATAATATACCTTGCTTTTTTTGGGGTAGTTTAACCGATCCTTATTTAACCGCTAAATGTTGGACAACAATTGCCAAAGTAGTTCGTTCAAGTTTTGGACCAATCCCACCAAGTTTAAGAGACCCTATTATTACTGCGGGAGCTAAAATAATGCGTTTTGAAGGCTTTTCTTCTTGTAATGGAGTATACGTACGTTTAGATATGAAACCCGAAGCTATTGATGGTGAATTTATTGCTTCTGGCACTACTAATGTTGATTTTAATGAGCCCATGCTGAATGCTTTGAATGCTATTCAAAAAAATGAAAAAGTTACTTTAGCCGTTGGTCAACATGATGTCCATGTAATAACCTCCAAAACTAAAGTTGCTGAAAAAAAAGTAACACTCCCACCACGATGGATTAAAGGTTTAACAAGTGTTCAATTATATTTAACCGATATGGATAAAAAATTTGAACTAAATAAAATTCAAGCAATACAACTTTTTCAAAGCTTACCTAAAGGAAATATTAAAGGCGAATTCTACATAACTAAACGGGCAGGAAAATTTATGTTTTCAACCCTGGAAACTCCAGATAGCGTCCGAATTGGCGGTATTCATCGTTTACGTTTACTGGAAGGCATTTTACCTTTAGTTAATAAAATCTACATCCATGAATCATCCGACAAAGAAACTTGTGCTTTTGTCTGTGAATTTGGAAAAATGCAATTATTGATGGCATTTTCACCGGACGCATACAGAGGTTTTTCAGGTGAAGGAAAAGCACTTGAAAACATGACTGAAAATCTTCCTATAGAATGGGTTTATGGACTTAACAGCCTATTAAAATCAAATGAATCATTTGATCCTACAATGTTAGCAATTGAAAATGATATTGACTTTGGAACAATTGAAAATCTAACCGCAAGCCTATCATCAATGGGCTTATTAGGGTATGATATTGAAGAACGCAGTCATTTTTACAGACGTTTACCTTTTAAAACCGAACGGATTTTAAGTCTCAATCCTAGATTGAAAAATGCCAAAAAATTAATTGACAATGAAGATATTCAAATCATTACTAAAAGACATAATTACATTGAAGCTAATGTTAAAGGAACCGGTGTAACTCACAAAGTAATTATAAACGGAGATAATCAGCACTGTACCTGCGATTGGTTTACTACCTATCAAGGGAAAAGAGGAATATGCAAACATATTCTAGGCGTAAAAATGATTCATTAATTTAATTAGCCCATTCAAAAAAAAAACATATTTACCCTAATTTAAAAATTGGTACTATAACATAAACTGTGTAATTAAAAAATAATGGGGTTTTACGACCTCATTATTTTTTTGTTTAAATTTAAATATTACACAGTCTTATGAAAAAAGAAGATTTATTATCAGACGAATTT